>CBFDBV010000301.1:0-6068 GCA_965603135.1 uncultured bacterium | reverse complement strand
CCTCTCCGCCATGCTTCGGCCCCGTGGCTACCCGCTTCGCCACGGGCAGCGCCCCTTCCTCCCGTGCCGTTGGCGTGAGAACGACTGAGCCGACTTCAGGCGGCCCCTTGACGCGACAGCCCGGCGCCATGGTGCAGAATTCGGCGCCTCCCCACCGCCTCTTTCAGCACGCAGCTAAGTGGCAAGGCCACGTGGAAGAGACTACCCCGTAACTACTCACGTTCTCCGCCCCGAGGGCGTGAATGGACCGAGCCCAACAGCAGACTGGGGTGAGTATTGTGGCCCCCCCCGCAAGGTTGTCAAGAGGAACTCGGAGCTTTGCGCGCCCACCGCTGTCTCGATTATTGGACGGTACGCTCGCAGCAGTCATCACACCAGGAGCCGCGGCTATGACGCGCCAAGAGTTACAGCAGCTTTCCAAGGCTGAACTGATCGAGATCATCCTCCGCCAGGAAAGCCCGATCGAGCAGTTGCAGCAGACTATCGCTCAGTTGCAGAGCCGGCTGGCCCAGCTCGAAGAGCAGATCAAAGGCCTCACCCAGCCGCCCAAGGACTGCTCCAACTCCTTGCTCCGGCCCTCCAAGAGCGCAAATCCCAACCGGCGGGCGGCTAAGCGGAGTAAGAAACGGGGAGGTTCTGAAACAGCTTCTAGGCCTGATGCTGGCTGACCTGGGCAAGGGCCTGTTGCGCGGCCGCCAACTCATCCTCCACCTCGTTGACGATGCTCCGCTGAGGGGTGCCGGCAGCCGTGATCTCGATGGGCGCGGCCACCTCAAGCAAGGCGGCAGCCACGAGATCATCTATCCTCTCCAACTGCGTCAGGCATATCTGCTGACTGCGCAGGTTGTGTTGGATGAGAGCGTCGAGCCTCTCCTGGGCGGCCTCACCGGCATCAAGCTCTTCCCGAAGGACGCGGTCGGCGTCATCTCGCGAGACGCCGCCCGGCGGCGACGGACGGGGCAACTTCCCTCGCTGGACATTCCTGACGGTTCTCCGAAGTTTCAGGAGCAGACCTGCAAGCTCGCTTGCACGATCCGCAAGCTCCGGCGCCTGCCACCCGAGATTCTCAAACACGCCACCCGCTTTGCGGGCCTCGGATCTAAGGCGGTTGCAGTTGCGCCCGATACGCCGCACCCGCGCTCTGAGCTGACGGTCGGTCAACTCCCGGCTGGCGGCGGTCTCGGTGTGAGCAGAGGGGGAGGTCGTGCCGCCGAAGACGCCGGCAACGAGCGACATAAGACCATTGATGACAGCGCCCAGGATCGTGATGAGCGGGCCAAAATCCATCCCGCTCAGCGACTGGAAGTTCGGCGGCCCATGGTCGCCAGCGTTCCGGCGCCACGGTCCTCTTCCCCCACCGCGGTGTCCGCGCATAGTCTTCTCCGTCCTACATATCTGATAGCAAGCGTAGTCTTCGCTGCCCCCCTACGCCCCTCCCGCTTAGACACTGGGGTAGAAGGAACCGCCCAGGTTCAGGCTATCAGCGAAGCCGCACGCGGCCGGTCGGCGCCGCCACGGCGCAGGCCACAAGCATCATAAGCGCGCTGGCGAACAGCAATCGGGCCGCCGTCGTGAGCTGCCGTGGGCGATACATGCGTCTCTGCTCCCGGGTTCGCGGCCTCGCCTGGGTGCTTCCGCGCGCGGAGGCCCTTTTCCTGCCGCCTCGTTTTGATGCGTGCGGGCATTCGGGCAGACGAGGGCGTCTGCCCGCACTATGCCGAGCAACGCAGGGAAAGCCGGAGTTCGCGTCGAACAACACTGCTCTCACCGAGACCGCGCTGGCGCACAAGGGAGGTGGGTAGATGAGGAACACCCTCGTGATCGCGCTCGTGCTGGGCGTCACATGCTGCGCTGCGTGGAGCGGCCCACAGATCATTATCAAGGCGCAAGCGACGCCTACCGGCGAGAACCTCATCACCAACCCGGGCTTTGAGGAGGGCGAGGGCGAGTGGCCGGACGCATGGAGCTGGACCTCGAACCAGCCGACGCGCGTGACCCGCTTCTGGGCCGAAGAGGCCGCTAGCGGGAACCGCTCCGCCGGCACGCGCTCGGACCTCTCGGCCGGCTCAGGCTACTGGACGCAATCGGTGCCGGTCGAGCCGGACCGCGCATACCTCCTGCGGGCCCACGTGAAGATCGAGGGCGGTAAGGTCCTGATCCGCGCGCTCGGCACCGACGAGCAGGACGTGATGAACAGCTTCGACAAGCGGGCCTACGACTTCCGCAGAGCGGGGCACCTGCTGGTGCCGGTGTTCTGGCGGCCCGAGTGGGTGACCGGGATGAATCGCGAGCCCTGGACCCCCGTGGACCTGTGCTTCGACACGCGCTGCGATCCGGCGCCGACGCACGTGATAGTGCACGTCGGCTCGTACTTCCAGGAGGGGATCGCCTGCTTCGACGAGGTCTACCTCGGCCCGGGCGAACTGAAGCTCACCTATGGCGTCTCCGCCGCGCCGCTGGAGAGCGTGCGGCTGCTGGACGCCGATGGGCAGGAGCTTGCCTCGTCCGGCGTGTTGGCGGAGGGCAACGATGAGTTCGAGAGCTCGGTCGAGGGGGTGGCCCTGATCGGCCCGTACTGCGTCGAGGTGAAGAGCACGGACGGCAAGATGACGCGGGAGTGGTACCCGGAGCCGCCCGAGGGAGGTGAGCGGTGATGCGCATGCGCGCGTTGGCTGTCGCGCTGCTGATGGTGGGCCTGGCTCACCCCGCGAGCGCGGAGGTGGCAGCAATCAAGGGCGGCCTGCGTGCCGAGTGCGGGGGCCTCGCCATCGACCTGCTCAGCGGTGAGCTGCGCGGGGGGAAGATGCAGTTGTACGATCGCACCTGCGACTATCGAGCCGCACTCGAGATGACCGACGGTCGCACCGGAGAGGCCCTCCAGCCGCCGAAGCTGACCGCACCTACCGCTACGGGCGACAGGGGCACGTGTCGGTGGGAGTCCGGCGACCTGCGTGGGACGTGGGAGCTGGCGACCACAGAGACCAGCATCGAGTGGGACATCGCCATCGAGAACCCGGGCGAGCAGCAGCGTTGGCTGGAGGTCACCGCTGTGCTGCCCGCGCCGCTGGACAGCCCCTGGGCGGCGTGGGACGGGCTGAGTGAGACAGCGCAGGTGACTAAGCCGGTCACGCGCGAGGGCATATCTCACGCCTTGCCGATGATCTGCGCGTACGACCAGGAGCGGGGCCTGGCGCTGGCCGTCCAACCGCAGATGCTGCTCAGTCAGATGCGCGTGGGCAGCGAGCCCGGGCGCGGCGACCGCGCCGCGCACCTGATGGCTCAGGTAGTGGTTGACCCGGGCGCGAGCGAGACCGTGGAGCTGGCGCTCTTCCCCTTCCGCCCGGAGTTCGCCTGGCGCGACGCGCTGGAGAAGTACTACGAACTCTACCCGACCTGCTTCAACGTCGCCGAGGGCATCAGCCCCCACATCTTCGGCATCGGCGGCTATCTCCGCGCGGGCGACTCGCACTTGGCCTGGGAGGAGGCGCGGCGCTGGCGCTTCGGCTGGGACTGGGGCTACGCCCCCTACAAGAAGACCGGCGACTGGTACCCCCACGAGCAGTACTGGGAGGACGAGTACGGCAGCATCGAGGAGTACCGCGAGGAGATGCGCCGCCGCTACGAGCTGACCAACCGCGCGGCGGCGGGCCTGAGCTACGTCATCCTGCAGTTCGTCGAGATCGAGTTGGGCACCGAGCACTTCGCCGACAGCCTGCTGCGCGATGCGAGGGGCGAGGTGATCAGCAGGCCCAGGGATAGCGTGATAAAGCGCGGCGAGACAGCGACCGGCGCTTACTACTGGGGCAACTCCCTGGGCGAGCATACGCTGCGGTGCCTCCAGGAACTTGCGGAGAAGCGGGGCGTCGCAGGCATCTCGTTCGACAACTCCACGGGAACGGGGATGCGCTGGGGGCCCGGGCCGGAGAGATCCCCCGGCCGCGCGTTCACCAACGACGGTGTGTGGGCGGCCGAGGGCATCGCCATCGCTATGCAGATGGACAAGGTGCATACGCTCAGCAACGGCCGGCATCGGCTGATGGTCTTCGGCAACGGGCCGAGCTGCCTGCTGACCTGCTTCCGCTCCGACGGGGTTATGCACGAGGCCTCGCCCTACTACCGCACCGAGTCCCTGGAGGCCAAGCGGCGTCTGATGGGGCACAAGCCCATCATCTGCTGGGAGGACCACCCCGAGCGCGTGCTCGACTGGCAGAATATGACGCCCGCCGAGCTGCGCGAGGCCCTGCGCGGGGAGTATGAGTTCTGGGCGATGTACTGTCTCTACCGCGCCATCCTGCCGTCGGCGCACCGGCTGCGCGGGAACCGCGTCCTGCAACGGCGCGTGGACGAGATCCTGGCGGTGGTGCGCGCGGGATGGCAGCCGGTGCCCGCGATGCGCACTAACCAGGACCTCTGGCTGGGTCGCTTCGGCACCGGCGTGCAGACGCTGCTCACGCTCGGCAACGCCACCGGCAAGGACGTGGCGGCATCCATCCAGGTCGAGAACGGCTACCTGGGCGAGGGTGTCTACGCGTTCGCGCCCTTCGATGGCGAGGGCGGGCTGAAGAGCGAGATGTTCGGGGACAAGACGCTCATCAGGCTGCCCATCGCCAACCGCAGAACGGCAGTGCTGCGGGCGGCCCTGTGCATCAAGGGCATCAAGGAGGCCACCGCCGCGATCGTGGCACAGGCGCCCTCGCCTGTGCAGCCGGCGACCATCCGATGGCAGTTGAGCGCACCCACCGCGGGCCGCGCCGAGCTTGAGCACCGACTGCCCGAGGGAGCCGTGGTCACCGCGGTGCGCGTCGGTGGCGCGGAGTGCGACTTCCACCAGGAGGCTGAGGCCGTCTCGCACGCGGCTGACCTCCCCGCGCGGCAGCAGGTGACAGTGGAGGTGGACTTCATCCCACAGGTCGTGATTGAGCGCCGCGCGCAAGTCCTGGACTTCCCGTTCCTGGAGGGCGATCAGCCGGGGTGCAGCATCGTCTACCCCGACGAGGCGGACGAGGATGTCAAGTTCGCGGCCCAGCGCATCGCGGCTTACTTCGAGTACTGGACGGCGGCCCAGGTCAAGCCGGGCGCTACGGCCGGAACGCTGTCCGAGGTGGAGGGCCGCGCGCTGATACCGGTGCTCCCGGCTTCGATGGCTGATGTCACGACCCCGATGGTGGTGGTAGGCACTTACGACGGCGAGCTATGCCTGGTGCCCGAGGGCCTGAGGTCGGCGGGCTTCGTCGCGGCGCGAGCCGGGGTTCCGGCGGTCCTGGACGTGGTCGGGCGCGACGGCGAGGCCGTGAACGAGGCCGCGCTGGCGCTGATGAAGCTCCTGGACGAGAAGTACGAGCACTACGGGCGGATGGGGGCGCACGATCCGCTGCTTCAGCGGGCAGAGGTCGCAGGCGAGGTGTTTGAGTAGGGCGGACCTCGGACCCCGGACCACGGACATCGGACCAACGGCAAACGGCCCAGCGGCCTTCTCGCAATACCCAGCGGAGCGCTTGCGCTCCGGTCGCAGGGCAAGCCCTGCGCTGGGAGAAGAGAAGGAAAGCAGGCGCAGCCCAAGCCCGGTCGCGCTATGCGGGCCTGTGGCCCGCCGACAGGCGAGGGCGCCTGGCGCACTACTCGCCGAGGTCATTACGGGATGCCACGGACGCTGTATTCGTCGAGGAGCCGCAGGTAGACGTGGTAATCGTCAAGCGAGACGCCCGGCGGGGTCTGATGGTCAACCGAGGGGACGAAGCGGCCTGAGCGCATCACGGGCAGCAGGCGCTCGAACTCCGCGCGCATCGCCGCCTCGCCGCGCGTCATCACCATCTTGTCGTAATGCCCGACCATGATTGACTCCGGATGCCGCCGGCGGATCTCCATCGCATCAACCCCCGCCTGGCGCTCCAGCGGCAGCACGCCCCTGGCCCCCACGCGCTCCAGCCACGGCATCATCTCCGTGACATCCCCGTCGCTGTCCACGACGAGGGGAACGCGGGCAAGGATGCCCGCGCTACCGTTCTGTCCTGCGCTGCCCATCCCCTCGATGGCCGGGACCACCTGCTCGTAGTACCGCGCCAGGAACT
>CBFDBV010000300.1:0-6103 GCA_965603135.1 uncultured bacterium | reverse complement strand
TCGGGCTGGAAGCCCAACCTACGCGTGTTACGGCTCTTGTCCGGCTGGAAGCCCAGCCTGCGCGTGTTACGGCTCTTGTCCGGCTGGAAGCCCAACCTACGCGTGTTACGGCTCTTGTCGGGCTGGAAGCCCAACCTACGCGTGTTACGCGAATGATCGGGCCTAACACTCACCGACAATCATCATATGCACCCCCAGGCCACCGCCTCAGCCACCACGAAGTCAGCCGCGCCCAGCAGCCGAGCCGGAGCAGCATGCGGGCGCCGTGGTACTGCCAGCTCGGCAGCACGCCGCGGTAGTGCCTGGCGTAGAAGCGCAGGAAGCTGCGATGCGACTGCGCGATCATGGCGCGCCGCACCTGTGAGGTGGATGCGCCCCCGAAGTGCGTCATCGTGGCGGCGGGGGTGAACCAGATCTCCCAGCCGGCGTCACCCAGACGCTTGCACAGGTCCACGTCATTGAAGAAGATCGGGAAGCCCTCATCCATCAGACCCACCTCATCGAGGGCCTCCTGGCGCAGCAGCAGCGCGGAGGCCATCGGCTGCTCAACTGCGCGCTCCTGGTCGTAGCCCCACCAGGTCATGCGGTACTTCCCGAAGCGGCGGCTGCGGGGGAAGAGCTTGCTCAGGCCCAGCGCCTCGTAGAGAACAACGTCGGGCGTGGGGAAGGTGCGGCAGCTCGCCTGGATCCTGCCGTCGGGCCGGATGAGGCGCGGGGCTGCGGCGCCGGCTTCCGGGCGCCGATGCATCAGGTCCACGAGGGCGTCGAGCGCCCCGGGATGCACCACGATGTCGGCGTTGAGCAGCAGCTTGAGGGGCGCGACGGCGCGCCGCAGCGCCTGGTTGTTGGCGGCCGCGTAGCCCAGGTTCTCGGCGTTCGCGATGAGCGTGACTTCGGGGTGGCGTTCGCGCGCCATCCCGGCGGTGCCATCATCCGAGGCGTTGTCCACGACGATGACCTCGCGGCTGACGGCGTCCGGGGCCTCGGCGATGCTGCGCAGGCAGTCGTCGAGCATCTGCCGCGTGTTCCAGGTGACGATGCAGATTGAGAGCTCCGGCAGGCGCGCGCTCACCAGTCCTCCACCACCTGGAGCCAGCAGGCCTCCCAGCGCGCACGGCTGTGCCGCTCGAGCACGGCGGCGCGCTGCTCGTCCGCGAGCTGCTCGGCGTTCTGCCAGGCATCGAGCGTCTTCTCCGCGAGGTCGGGCACGGAGACGCTGGCGTGCAGAGCCGGCACGTCCAGCAGGCCGCCGGCGTCGGTAGCCACGCAGGGCGTCCCGCAGGCCATGCTCTCGAGCGCGGCCAGCGAGGTCCCTTCGCCGCAGCGCGAGGGGATGACCGTGACGCGGGCCGCCGAGTACAACCCCGGCATATCCTCCCAGGGCACCGAGCCGATGAATTCCACGCGCTGCTGGAGCCCGTTGACCTCGATCTGCCGGCGCACCTCCGCCACGGCCCCCGCTTGCGCCGGCTCGCCCGCAATAACCAAGCGCGCCTCCGGGATGCTGTCAGCGATCGCCCCGAAGGCCGCCACCGCCAGGTCCACGCCCCGGTTGTGATAGATGTTCCGCGGCACGAGGATGGCGTTGAAGGCGGGAGAGCCCTCATCGGCACCGCGCGGGTGGAAGACGCGTTCGTCCACGCAGTTGGGCACGTACCATTTGCCGGGAGCGACCTCGCGGAAACCCTCGGCGCCCGGCTGGATCTCCAGGCCCATCTCACGCAGAAAGAAGGTGTCGTTGGCGACGTAGCGCGCACAGGTCTCGAAGGCCCATCGCGCCCAGCTCTTCTTGTGACGTGCGGCGGGAGTGTCCGGCGCGTCGTCCCAGGTGACCCCGTGCGAGAGGCCAACGGTGCGTGGGTGGAAGCGGGCGGGCCGGCAGTACTGAGGATAATGCCCGATGAGCACGTCGAAGCGGGCCAGCTCGCGGCGGCGCCTGGCCAGGAAGTGAGGCAGCAGCCAGAACTCCTTGAGGCTGAGCGGCCAGGGGAGGCGAGGGAGCCGGCGTATGCGCGGATGGCCCCCCTTCGCTAAAGCTTCGGGGGGTAAATCGGTGTGACGCTGGTAGACGAGGACCTCGTGGCCGGCTGCCTCGAACACGCGCCGAAGCTGCTCGGCGTAGGCGTCAGCGCCGCCGACGATGGGCAGGTAGCTGTACGTCAGTTGGGCGATGCGCATGCTCGCTCAGCCCTCGACTGCGGTCCGCTGGCGGTACATCTGCTCCAGGCGCAGCGCCTGGTTCGCGACGGCGAAGTGCACCGCCGGGTCAGTGATGAGGTTGCTTCGCCGCCCGCGATGAAGAGGTCCCACGATGTTCCAGGTGCTCCCACGCGCCAGCGCGCCGAATGTCACCAGGAGACGAGCCATCAGCTCGGCTCCTGCACCGTAGTGCTTGCCGAAGAAGCGGAAGTTCGCCCGATGCGAGGCAAGAATGCGCTCGCGGCTCGCCGCGCCCCAGCTTGCCGCCTCGTGATGGACGACCTCGGCCTCGGGCAGATACCAGCACTCGAGGCCCGCCTGCGCCAGGCGATAGCACCAGTCAACCTCCTCGGAGTACATAAAGTACCCCGCGTCGAGCGGCCCGACCTCCTCCCAGGCGGCGCGCGAGACCGCCAGGCACGCGCCGCTCACCCAGTCCACGCGGCGCGGCTCGGCGTGATCCCACCAGGTCATGTCATAGCCCCCGAAGAGCCGAGTGCCCGGGAAGAGGCGGTGAAGCCCGAGCTGGGCGATCAAGGTCTGCCCCACCGTCGGAAACGGGTGACAGGTGGGCTGAAGCTCGCCGGCCGGGCCGACGATCCTGGGTCCCGCCGCGGCCATCCACGGATGGCTGCGCACAAAGGAGACCAGGTACTCCAGCGCGCCGGGCTGCACCTCGGTGTCCGGGTTGAGCATCAGCAGGACCTCGCCGCACGCGCGCGCCATCGCCTGGTTCGTGGCTGCCGCGAAGCCCAGGTTCTCCTCGTTGGCGAGGCAGAGCGCGTGCGGGAACTCGCGCGCGACCATCTCCACCGTGCCATCGTCCGAGGCGTTGTCCGCCACGATGACCTCGTGCTCAAGGCCGATGGCCTCGCGCTCGACGCTGAGCAGACAGGCGCGCAACAGCTCGCGGCAGTTGTAACTGACTATGCACACGGAAAGGTCCATCGGGTGTCTCCGACTTCGGACTTCGGACTTCGGACAACGGACCTCGGACCAACGGCAAACGATGACGACGAGCAATTACCTGCAACCGACATCGCACCACGGACAACCTCGAAGCTGTTCCATAACCCCCGCGAACGGCATCGGCAGGCCCGCCTTCGCCAAGGCTACGGCGGACAGGCTTGGAAGCCTGCCCCACGGTGGGTTCTGAAACCGGGTCCCGTGCGGCAACAACCTTCCCTGCCCTCAGTCCGATCTCCGAGGTCCGCTGTCCGAGGTCCGCTGAGCGAGGATGGCGTCGCAGACCTCGCGGATGGCGCCGCGGCCGCCGGGCCGCTCGGTCACCCAGCCCGCCGCCGCCTTGACCTCGTCCACGGCATCGGCGACCGCGACGCCGAGGCCGACCGCCCGCATCGCCGGCAGGTCGCTGACATCGTCGCCCACGTACACCGCCCTCTCGGCCCTCACGCCGGCGTCCGCGAGGACCTCGCGCACCGCGTCCTCCTTGTCCATCCTACCCAGGACGACGTGTGTGATGTGCATGCGCTCGGTCCGCGCGCGGGTGATCGCCGAGTCGTCGCCGCTGACCACGGCCGTCGGGAAGCCCATCTCATGCAGCCGGACGAGCGCCAGGCCGTCCTTGACATCGAAGCGCTTGAGGGCCTGGCCCTGCGCATCGAAGTACATCCCGCCGTCAGTCAGCACGCCGTCCACGTCCATTATCAGTATCTCCACCGGCTCGGGCAAGGGCAGCTTCGGCTTCACGGTGACACTCCTTCGCGGTCCATCTCAAAGACGTAGAGCAGGGGCACGCCGTGCAGCGGCACGATCCCGCCTGGGCGGGACTCGCGCTCGGCCAGCAGTCGCCGCGCATGCTCGGAGAACTCAGTGACCTTGTTCTGAAAGATGGCGTAGTCGGCGTGGCGCAGGCCCAGCGGGCCGGAGGTCGTGCGTATGTCGCGCCGCAGGATGCCCAGGTCGCGGTAGACCCACATCGTGGCCTCGCATCCCGGGGGCTCGATCCAGGCGACGGCGCCGCGCGGGGCGTTGCGGTTGAGCCAGAGGGCCGCGTCCAGGTAGGTCTCCCCCCAGTACGTGACCTCCATCCCGCGCGCCGCCGCGCCCGGAAGGCCCCCGATGAACATGTTGTAGTAGCTCAACTCATGGGGATAGAAGTCCGCCACAGAGCGCAGGGGCCCGACCAAGGCCACCAGGATGACCAGCGCGATGCCCACGCGCCGAGAGGTGCCGGGCTCGTCCAAGCCGCGCGCGGCGATCCAGCCGCCTGCCACCCGCGCCAGCCAGCCGATGCCGACGCCCGCCGCGACGGCAATGAACGGGAACACCGGCAGGAACAGGCGGCAGCCGGTGTACTTGGGCGTGCTGGGCAGAGAGGCGAAGATGTAGTTGACCGCGAGTCCCCAGGCTACCAGGGCACCCGCGGCCCGCCGTTGCCATGCGGGATCCTGCCAACGCTCGCGCCAGGAGGGCCGGCCGGCTGCCGCGGTGCGAGTGCAGATCATCCGCCACGCCCCGACCAGCGCGGCGGCCATCGTCGCGGGCGGCATTGTGATAACGCTCATCACGATCGGATAGTGCCAGGGAGCGGGCGCGTACTTGCGGCCGAAGTACGTGACCTCGATCTGCCAGTGCTGGAAGTGAAAGCCCAAGTACTCGAGCAGTCGCGCCCAAGTGTCGTGCCAGAGCCAAGGCCAGGTCGCCAAGAAGGTCGCGGGCCCGAGGGCGGCGCCGCAGACCAGCGCGGGCAGCACGGCATCCCGCGCGCAAAGCAGCATCCAGGGCAGCGCGATCACCGGCACGAAGAAGGCGTTGACCTTGCAGCCGAGCGCGATCCCCCACGCCACGCCGGCGAGCGCCGCCCACCCCCAACTGCGGTCGCGCGCGGTCAGAAAGAGCAGGTGCAGCGTGATGAAGGTCGCGGCCATCACCGGGGCGTCGAGCGCGAGCAGGTGGCTGTGCGCGAAGACGCGGGGCATCGTCAGCAGGGCGCCGACCGCGGCTACGCCCTCGGCACGGCCCCACACGGAGGCCACGAACAGGTAGAGGCTGGCAGCCAGGGCCGCGGCCAGCACGAGCGCTCCGGCCCGCAAAGCGCCCAGGGCCGGCAAGACCGGCGCAGCCACCGACATCCCCACGGCGCCCGCCAGCTTCACGAACCCGGGCTGCTGGTCCTCGGCGCGCCAGTACCTGGTGATGGCGACCTCATCAAGGGCCTGGGCCGGCGTCCGCACCAGCAGGGAGAGCCAGCGAGCGGCGTCCTGAGCGCGCGACATATACACCGGCTCATCGTAGCCGAGGCCGTATTGATGCGCGGTCAGCGCCAGCAGCACCAGCACCGCAAGCGCGATGACACACGCCTCCAGCACACGCCGGCGACGGTCACTCACCGCGACCTCTCCCCTCTTCGCCGCGTGCCGGTGGCAGGAGAAGCCCTATTCGTCGTCCACCCAGCGGAGCGCTTGCGCTCCGGACGCAGGGCAAGCCCTGCGCTGGGGATGGGGGGATACCTCCCGACGCAGGGCACGGTCGCAGGAGCGTTGCCGAGGCCAGCGCCGCCAAGGCCGCCAGTGCCAGGAGACTCGCGAAGGCCCCGAGCTGGAAGCTGGCCGGCAGGTAGACGAAGCTGACGGCCTTCGCCGCGCGTGCCAAGTGCACGGCCCGCAGAACGTAATCGGCAGGGACGATGGCCTCCTCCGCCCCATCAACGTAGGCACGCCAGCCCGGATAGAGGACATCGGAGAGCACCAGCCACTGACCGGCGCGGAAGTCCCCCGATACCTCCACGCAGTTGGGACCGTAGTCGGTGAAGCCGACCGTCGTGGAGCTGCCAGCAACGCCGGGCTGGGAGCCTGCCGCGGGCGCGTCCCGACGCAGCAGATGGATGACCCAGGGGTCGAGGTCGCTGCCGGTGACCAGGTCGAGCAACTCCTGCTCGCTG
>CBFDBV010000299.1:0-6117 GCA_965603135.1 uncultured bacterium | reverse complement strand
AAGGGCGCCAACTCCTTCTGGGTCTGGATGGGCCACGGCAACGCGGGCTCGGTGATGGCCTTTGACCTGTCGCTCTACCCGTTCTTCGAGGCCGCCTGCGAGGAGGTCAACGAGATCAAGGCCGGCACCGGCAAGATGCTCGTCGCCGCCGAGCGCCAGCACGACGGGATCGCCCTGCTGTACTCGCCCTCGAGCGTGCACGCGGCCACCTTCACGCAGGGCTTCCCCTCGATGAACGATGAGCTCAATGATGCCGTGAAGCTGCTCCACGACCTCGGCCTGGAGTGCCGCGTGCTCTCCTACGCCGAGCTGGCGGAGGGCAAGCTGACCAACGAGGACTTCAAGGCGCTGCTCTTGCCCTGCGCTCAGGCTCTGTCGGAGGTGGAGGTGCAGAGCATCAAGGCCTTCGCCGAGGCGGGTGGCGCCGTCATCGCCGACTTGCGGCCTGCGGTCTGCGACGAGCACGGCAAGCCCTACGAGGCGGGAGCGCTCGACGAGCTGTTCGGCGTGAAGCTCGATCCGGCGCAATTCACGCCCGCCTCCGGCGACCTGACCGTTGTCGCCGACCAGGAGGAGTTGGACCTGCGGGCGGCGGTGCCGTTGACAACTCTGACCGCCGAGGCCGGCGTCGAGGTCACCGCGGGCAAGAGCCTGGCGAGCGTGGGCGAGGCTCCCGCGCTCATCGCCCACGAGGTGGGGCAGGGCAGGGCGATCCTGCTGAACTTCGCGCTCGCGGGCTACGGCAAGCGCATTGACCCCGCGGGCAAGGACGGCGACTTCGCCGGATGGGCGGAGGGTGAGACCACGCGCGCCCTCTTGCGCGAGCTGATGCAGTGGGCGGGCGTTCGCCCGCCGGTCGCGCTCGAGCCTGGCCAGCCCCTGGTGGAGATCTCCCGCTTCCGCAGCGGGACCATCGAGTACGTGGGCATCGTTCAGGCTCTGCCGCGGCCGAGCCTCGAGTACACCAACAAGCAGGCGCAACTGCCCGGGCCGAAGCCGGTCACCATCCGGTTCGATCGCATCTCGCACGTCTACGACGTGCGCGCCCGCAAGTACCTGGGGGAGACCGATGCCGTGAGGGCGCAGTTTCAGCCCGGCCGCGCGTTGCTCTATGCCCTGCTGCCCTACCGCGTCGCTTCGGCGGGGCTTGCCGCGCCGCAGGCCGCCACGCAAGGCAACTCCATCGAGTGCACGGTGGCCGTCAATGCCGACAGCGACCAGCCCGCTGCGCACGCCTTCCATGTGCGCGTGAGCGGGCCGGACGGGGCAGAGCGGCCTTATTACGCGAGCAACCTGCTCGGTGACGGCGGGCGGGCCTCCGGCCAACTGACCTTCGCGCTCGACGATGCGCCCGGCACCTGGATGATCGAGGCGGTTGACATCGCAACCGGCGCCACCGCCACGGCGGCGGTGCAGCTCAGCGCAAGGTGATGCGCCGCTATCGGCCGTTGCCGTCACATCGTGGCGGTCCCGCTTCAGCGGGATCAGCCCCCGCACACTGCTCGCAGCCGGAACCACGAAGGGACTGACAGAGATGCTACGCGCGCTAACCACCGGGCTCATCTTCGCGACGGCCGTGATGTTGACGCACCACGGGGCCGCTGGCGCCCTCGGTACGCCGACGTATCCCTGCTTCCGCGCGCCCCAGGCGCCCGTCATTGATGGCGTCATCGAGGGCGATGCTGCGTGGGACGCCGTCCCCGGCGTGAGTGGCTTCTACGTGCTGGGCGGAGGCTACACGATCGCCAAGCAGACGACCGCGTTTGCCTGCTACGACGACGAGCATCTGTACGTCGCGATGCTGTGCGAGGAGCCCGACATTGACCTGGTCAAGTCGGTGATGAAGGACGGCGACGACCTCTGGACCGAGGACAGCGTGGAGGTGTTCGTCGAGCCCGTGGTCGATGGGTTGGTCTATCAGTTAGCGGTCAGCGCAGGTGGCGCCACGCGGGGCGCTGAGGCCGCAACCGGCCTGGCCGGATGGGAGGCCGCCGCGCACAAAGGCGAAGAGACCTACGGCATCGAGATGAGGCTGCCCTTCGCCGCATTCGAGGCGGCCCCGCCGGCCGCACAGACCTTTTGCGTCGCCTTCTGCCGCAACATCTGGACCTACGCCTCCGGCGGCGACAAGTTCACCTCCTGGCCCGCGCTGAGCCGGCGCTTCCGGGAGCCGACGAGCTTCGCCAAGCTCAACTTCCATCCCGCCACGCCGACCACCGCCCAGCGCCAGCAGGCCGAGACTGTGCTCAATGCGGGCTACCGCGAGCACCTGATGCGCCAGGTGGTTGCGCTTGCGCCGGCCGCGGCGGAGTATATGCCGGTCCTCAAGCTCGCCGCGGCCGACGAGGACAGCAAGCTCCGCGAAGAGGCGCGCGAGGTCATTCGGCAATGGCGTCGCGTCGAGCGTCTGGCGAGCAGCGCGTCTGAGGCCCCCCTGAAGCGCCTGCGCGAGGCCGCCGGCCGGGCCTCGGCCCTCACCCACGTCTCCTACGAGTTGAAGTATCGCTACCTCCTCGAGCAGCTCCTCAGGGACATCTGAAGCTTGGATGCGGGACGCGGGATGCGGGAAACGACGTTACCTCGCCCCTCGTTCACGGCGGACGTCGCTCTGTGGCCCTCGATCGCTGCTGCGGGCCGCGTGACCCCATGACAGCCCATCTCGCCCGTCCTCGGTTTGCTCAAGAAGGGTCCTGGGTATCCTACCAAGGAAGAGTGGCGAAGGAGCCATCATGGCCTCCGGCAAGATTCTGGTCGTGGACGACGACCCGCAGATAACGTTACTGGTGCAGCTTGTCCTCCGGAGGGCAGGCTACAACGTGTGTACGGCCAACAGCGGCCGCGAAGCTCTGCGCAGGGCCCTCGACGACCCCCCTGACCTGGTGTTGCTCGACGTCTTTATGCCGGACATGGGGGGCGAGCAGGTGCTGCGAGAGATGCTCCTCCATCCGCAGTTGAGGAAGGTCGCCGTGGTGCTGGCGACCGGCGATGTTGACGCAGAGCCTGCCATGAGGGGCTGCTCCCTTCTGACCAAGCCGTTCAATCTACGGGAGCTGTACACGACTGTCCGCGAGGCCCTCACGCCGGCCTGACACCGGTCGTTCCTCCGACGTGCCTCCCACCTCTGCATGAGCTCAGTCACGCAGGACAGTGTTGCGTCGGTGGCGAAGATGTGCTTGTGTACGCGGCCGCATCGGCAAGGCCGCCCAACGCCTGCAAGTGCATCGGTGGTGAGCTACCGTGTCTGTCGCCCGACCTGTCGCTCGAAGTCCCGCCAAGTGGAACGAAGGGGAAAGTCGAACACGGCGCATCTGCGTGGTGCTGATCGTGCTGGCGTTATTCGCCGCCGGATGCGCTCTGCCGCCGGTGCCCGAGACCACCTCGGGCGGGTCGCGGTCGGAGATACCCGACCGGGCGAAGCTGGAGGCGCGCATCGCCGCCTACTACCAGGCCGCCGCCACCGGCAACGGGCCGGCGATGTGGCCGTATATGCTCGGCTCCGTGGCCAGCGGCCAGCAGAAGGAGTTCTTCTCGCGCACCGACTTGCCCCGAACGCCCGCGCAGGTGAAGATTGACGGCATCGAGAAGACCTCGGTGCACTCCGACATCTGGCGGGTGAAGCCCGACGCAATGGCCCACGTGTCTATGTCGGCCTTCGATCCCCGGCAGAACGTCTGGCGCAAGCTCAAGGGGATTGACACCTGGTACTACCTCAACGGGCAGTGGTACCTGGGCAAGGGGATGTAGCCGTTCGCGCCGAGCACCCGTCGAGGGCCACGGAGCTCACATCGCCCCGCCGCAACAGGAAGGAATCCATCGCATCTCGCCGAAGGAAACTGTCTCGTCAGCCTCATCAACCAACCGGAGGTCCTGCGATGCCTGACACAGCACGTCCGCGCGTCGCGCTGATTCAGTTCCCCGGCTCCAACTGCGAGTGGGAGACCAAGGCTGCCGCTGAGGCTGTCGGGATCGCCTGCGACATCTTCCGCTGGAATCGCGACCCGGAGTTGCTGGCCGAGTACGACGGGTACATCATCGGCGGCGGGTTCTCTTATCAGGACCGCGTGCGGGCCGGGGTGGTAGCTACCAAGGAGCCTATCGTGGCGCGGATGATGGACGAGGTCGCCGCGAAGGGCAAGCCGGTCCTGGGCATTTGCAACGGGGCGCAGGTGCTGGTGGAGGCCGGCCTCATCCCCGGTATCACTCGCGGCGATGTCGAGATGGCCTTGGCCCCGAATCGCCACGACCCCGAGCACCGCATCGCTGGCTTCTGCTGTCGGTGGGTCTTTCTGAAGCAGACCGCCGAGCCTGCGCGCTGCCTCTTCACCTCGCAGTTCCAGCCTGGCGAGGTCTTCCCGATCCCCATCGCCCATGGCGAAGGGCGCTTCACCACCAGCGCTCCCGACCTCGTGCAGCAGCTTGCGGACCGCGACCTGATCGTCTTCCAGTACTGCGACGCGGATGGCAACGTGGTGGACCGGCCCGAAGTCAACCCTAACGGTGCGGTCGCCAACATCGCGGGGCTCTGCAATCCTGAGGGGAACGTGCTGGCGATGATGCCGCATCCGGAGCGGGCCAGCTTCCTGCGCCAGGTCCCCACGGACCTGGGCGATGACTGGTCGCGTCAGCGGCGCGCGGCCTACGGCAGCGGGGATGCGCTGGCGGCCCCGGGCCCCGGGCGCGCCGTCTTCGCTTCGCTACGTGATGCCTTGCGCAACGCCCTCGCGCCAGCCCCGGCTTCATAGAGCTACGTGCGCGAGCTGGTCGCCACCGACGAACAGCACGCAGTCGTCTGCCGTTCGCCGTTGCCGTAAGCTGTCGTCGCTGTCGTCGCTTCCGTTACTGTCGTCGCTGCCGTTTGCTTGACAGTGCAAAGGTGATGGGATATACTCGCCGTGATTTGAAAGTCGCCCTGACCCCGCGAGGTGCTATGATTGTGACGGCGGTATACTGCAATCGCTGTGGCTGCGAGAACCCCGCTGACCGTGGCGCCTGCCTGATGTGCCTGAATGTCCTGCACTGGCCCCCGGGCGGGAACGCCTGCCTTTCGTGTGGCGCCGACAACGCGGCCCACGCGCTCTTCTGCTCCGCGTGCGGCGCGGCGATGGGTGAGGCCGCGCCCGCCGCGCTCACCGTGGCGGCGGCCGTCAACCTGGTTCTCGGTGGCGCCGCTGAGGGAGAGGAGGCCGCGGAAGAGGGCTACGTCGCGGCCGCCGAAGAGATCGAGCCCGCCAGCGTGCCTGAGATTGACTTCGAGGCGGAGGAGGCTCCCGAACCTGTCGCCGAGCTGGCCCCGGAGCCGCCCGCTGAGGAGCCCGAGCCCTTCGAGCCGGTCGCACCTCTGGCCGAGGAGATCGAGGAGCCGCCCGCCCCGCCGCCACCAACGCCCGAGGCTGCGGAGCCGGCGGCGGAGCTGGCGCCGGACTTCGAGGAGCTGGCCATCGAGCTTGAGCCTGAAGAGAAGCCCGCAGAGGAAGCCGAAGAGGCCCCGCCGCCACCTCCTCCGCCGGGCGCCGTGACTCTCGACGAGGAGCCCGCTGAGGAGGCCGACTTCGGCGGCTGGACCATTGAGCTTGACGAAGATCAGGAGAGCGAGCAGTAGTACGTGCCAGGGGAGATCGCAGCTAATTTCGAGAGGATCAAGGCGCGCATCGCGGCTGCCGCCGAGCGTAGCGGTCGTGAGCCGGACGACGTAGTGCTGGTCACAGTCACCAAGACGCGCGCCCTCGACGAGATCGAGGCGGCCATCGCCGCCGGCGCGACGGACCTGGGCGAGAACTACGCTCAGGAGATGGCAGAGAAGGCGTCGAAGCTTGAGGGGGCCCCGGTCCGCTGGCACGCAATCGGCCACCTTCAGACCAACAAGGTGCGTCGCATCGCGCCCTTCGTCAGTCTGATACACTCGCTCGACAGCCTCAGGCTGGCGCGAGAGGTGGACAAGCGGGCAGCGGCCAGCGGCAGAACGCAGGCTGTGCTGCTCGAAGTGAACGTGGCGGCTGAAGAATCGAAGTTCGGCCTCGATGAGCAGGGGCTGTTCGAGTTGGCGCCGCAGGTCCTGGGCCTGGGCAACATCGGGCTCGCCGGGTTTATGACCATGGTGCCTTACAGCGACGAGCCGGA
>CBFDBV010000298.1:0-6145 GCA_965603135.1 uncultured bacterium | reverse complement strand
CAGGTCCCCGTGCTCCAGCACTACCGCGGGATGACGCAGATCTACGTGGACGAGTCCGCGGACGTTGACCTGGCGGTCAAGCTCGTGCACAACTCCAAGGTCCAGCGCCCGGGCGTGTGCAACGCGGTCGAGAATCTCTTCGTCCACGCGAACGCGCAGGAGGCGGTCAAGGCCATCATCGCCGACCTCCAGGAGGCGGGCGTGGAAGTCCGCGGCTGCCCCCGCACCTGCGAGCTTGTGCCCGGCATCAACGCGGCCACCGATGAGGACTTCGACACCGAGTACCTCGACCTGATCCTGTCGGTGATGATCGTGGACTCCCTGGACGAGGCGCTGGACAGAATCGCCCGGCACACCTCAGGCCTGACCGAGGCGATCATCACCGAGAACGAGGAGAGGGCCGAGCGCTTCCTGCGAGAGGTGGACTCGGCGGCGGTCTATCACAACGCCTCGACCCGCCTGACCGATGGCGGCGTCTTCGGCCTGGGCGCGGAGATCGGCATCGCCACCGACAAGATCCACGCGCGCGGGCCGGTCGGCGCGCGAGAGCTTACCATCTACAAGTACGTGTGCCGGGGCGATGGTCAGATCCGCACCTGATTGACACGCGAGAGGCGAGAAGCGGGAAAGGGCGGACGCTGGGAGCCGGGAACCGCAAGGGGCCTACCGCGCGCGTTCAGCCGTTGTTGCGTCGTACTCAAGCCTCCAGCATCCAGCATCCGCCGTAAGGAGCCGGGACCGTGAGTGCCGAGACGAGCACAGGCAAGCCGGGCAGGATAGTGGTGAAGGTAGGCACCCGCCTGGTGGTGGGCGCCGAGGGGCGGCCTGACCGGGAGTTCATGGCGCGCCTGGCCAGGCAGATCGCCGAGCTGCATGATGAGGGTTGCCAGGTCCTCCTCGTGACCTCCGGTGCGGTGCATCTCGGCCGGCACCTGATGCTCGGCGACACCACAAAGACACTCCGCGTCTCCGAGCGCACCGCCGCTGCTGCACTCGGCCAGCCCGAGTTGATGCGGGCGTGGGCCGAGGCCTTCCGCGACGCAGGCCTGCTCACGGCCCAGGTGCTCCTCACCCAGGACGACATCGTCCACCGCGCCCGATGCGTTAACCTCCACGACACCCTCAACGCTCTGCTCAGGCGCCACATCGTTCCCCTCCTCAACGAGAACGACAGCGTATCGGGCGTGGACACAACCTTCGGCGAGAACGACAACCTGGCTGCGATGGTGGCCGTGGCCCTCGCCCCCTCTGACCTGCTCGTGTACCTGCAGGACGAGCAGGGCCTCATGACCGCCGACCCGCGCGAAGACAGCCAGGCCGCCCTGATCCCGCGCGTCGAGCCCGACGAGGACCTCACGCAATACGCCACCGCCGCTGCTGGCCCGGAGTCGCTCGGCGGCATGGCCAAGAAGATTGAGGGGGCTCGGCGGGCAACCGACTGCGGCATCCGCGTCGTCATCGCCGCCGGCCGAGCCGAGCAGGTGCTCCAGCGCATAGTCCGCGGTGAAGCCGTGGGCACCTGTCTCCTGCCACGCCCTCGCATGCCCAGCCGAAAGGCGTGGCTCACAGTCCACGGCATGCCCGCCGGCGCCCTGATCGTGGATGACGGAGCGTGCCGCGCCCTTCTTCGGGCCCACGGCAGCAGCCTGCTCCCAAGCGGGATACTTGAGGCCAGGGGCGAGTTCCACGCCCGCGACCTGGTGACGGTCACTGACCTTCAGGGGCGCGAGATCGCCCGCGGGCTGGTCAACTACTCCGCGGCGGAGGTCGCCCGCATAATCGGCAAGCACTCCTCCGAGATCCCTGAACTGCTCGGCCGCCCCGGCGAAGAGGAGGTCATCCACCGCGATGACATGGTCGTGACCGGCAACTGAGCGCCCTTTATGCGTACAGCCAGACCCTCGCGCACACGCCGCCTGCGATACCTCAGCGACGTGGCACGAGGGTCATCTAGCTGCTCTCACATGCCTCCCGCCTCAGTGGCCGGACGGCCTGTGCTACCTGCGAGAGACTCGCAGGCGACTAGCCGGGCGGCGCTTCGGCCGGAGCGTCCTCTAGCCCTCCGCCCTCTTCCGCCTCGCCTGCAGGCTCCTCCTCAACCTCGGCCGGCTCCTCCTCGACCTCCGCCGGCTCCTCCTCAACCTCGGCCGGCTCGGGAGGCGGCTCGTACATCGGCTCCTCGACGACAGGCTCTTTCGGACATCCGCTGAGTGTGAAGACCACAATCAGCACGACGACGATCAGTACGATCGCCGCGATCGTCCCCCATTTGGACATACTGCACCCTCCTTCTTCTAGGTGGTGCGCTACGCAGATCAGTCTGTGCGCTCAACTTCGTCGCCAGCGCGACGAAACCTCTCGTGTCACCAGCAAATCTCCGCGCCAGGCTCTCGCCGACGATCAATCAAACAGGTCCGAGACCTGGTACCGGCGCTGAAGCAGCAGCGCCGCCTCCCGCACTTCCTCCTCGGTAATGGGTCCGCTCTCATCTCCTGTTTCATACCTGTACTGGCCGTCAAAGTCAAGGCCCAACTCGGCGTCCCCTGCCCCTTCCTGGCCGGCGACCTCGGAAGCGCCGATGATCTGCCCCGCTTTCTCGAAGCTGGTCGCCGCGGCTTCGGGGAAGCCGGCCGCCTCCAGGACGTTGCCTATCCACCACTGCAGTTGCCCGTCGAACTCGTCGCCCCTCAGTCCCTCCTGGAAGGCGGTCACCGCGCGCAGGCAGGCCACGCGGAACCGGTCCTCATCCGTTATCTCCCGCGCGCCACTGTCCGCCGAATACCTCGTGAACGCCTGCACCGCGAGCAGATAGCGGTTGTAGCCCAGCGCAAACTGCACCAGGGGGTGCTCGGCGCCCAGCTCCACCGCGTGCTCCAGGCGATCCACTACCCGATCCGTCAGCCCGAGTTGGTAGTAGCATTCAGCCGCCAACAGCACGCGGCCCCTCTCGGCGGGTCCAACCGTAGTGGGACGCCCAAGCTGCTCGATCAGCGCCCGCAGGGCTATCTCGCGTTTCTCCGTGGCCGACCTCAAGTCCCCGAAGGGGGCACTGCTCCGAGAGACCAGCGCCTTCAGGGAGCGATGGTAGCGCGTCTCGATGTCGAGGTACTCTGCGAACCGGTGGCGCAGCCACAGGGCCTGCCGCCCCTGCCCCAGCGTGTACTCCGCTATCAACTCATAGAAGGCGTGAGCGAACGAGGACACCGTGTCGTACTCAACCAGACTATCCAGGCGTCTGAAGATGTCCTGATGGTCTGCCGTAGACATTGCCTTGGTCAGGGCCTCACTTTGACCGCGCGCCTGCAAGTTCCAGGGAGTATTCCGCACCGCCGCCAGGATTCCTTGTCCGGCCCGCCACTTTTTTTTCCCCAGCGGCCCCGTCCGGAAGGCAAGCGACGAGTGAGCGCCGAGCGCTAGCGGAGCACAATCGTGGCCCCGGCCTCTTCGAGCTTCTCCTTGGTCTGCTGGGCTTCGTCCTTGGTCACCTGCTCGGCCACCAACGCCTCCGGCGCCGCCTCCACAAGCTCCTTGGCCTCCTTGAGGCCCAGCGAGGAGCTGACCTCACGCACCGCCTTGATCACCTGGATCTTCTGCTCACCGGCATCCTCAATCACCACGTCAAAGAGGACCTGCTCCTCCTCCTCGGCAGCCTCGGCGGCCGGGCCCGCAGCGATTGCCACCGGCGCAGCGGCCGTGACCCCGTACTTCTCCTGGAGCTTGTCCTTAAGCTCGACCAGCTCGAGCACCGTCAGCCCGTCCACGGCTTCAATGATCTCGTCTATCGTCATCGTTGCTCTTCCTTTCGCACAGAGCGCCACCTGAGGCGCTTGGGATGCTATGCTGCTTGCTCGTCGCGTTCGTCGGCCACGGCCTGCAATGTGTAGACCAGCTCAGAAACAATGCCGCCCAGGGTGAACACAAGTTCGCTGACCGGGCCGGCGAAGGCGCCGACCACCTCGGCAAGCAACTGCTGCCGACCGGGCAGCTTCGCCAGTTGCTGGGCCTCCTCGCGGCTGATGAGCTTGCCGTCAACGAACCCCGCTTTGACCGGCGCCTGGCCGTGCGCTTCGGCGAACTCAGTCAGGACCTTGACCGGGGCGAGCGCGTCCTCGCCGCAGAAGGTGGCCGCGTTCGGGCCTGTCAGGTACTCGATCAACGGCTCGAGGTCGGTGCCCTGCAGCGCGAGCTTGAACAGGCGGTTCTTCACGACTCTGAGACGCGCGCCGCTCTCGAGCACGCGGCCGCGCAGCTCGTTAGCCTCCGCCACGCTCAGGCCGCTGAACTCGGTCAGGTAGATGTTCTGCGCCTCGGTTGCCGCAGCCCTCAGGGCTGCGACCGTGTCCTTCTTCTCGGGTGTTGGGATCTCTCTCACCTCCTCGGCGTGCGGCAGCGTGCAGATTGGGGTCACTGGGACCCCGAGGCGGTCGCATTACCTCCATTCCAGCGGAGCGCTTGCGCTCCGAACCGAGGGCAAGCCCTCGGCTGGAAAGGATGTGTGCAGAAAGCGCCGCATAGCAACCCGAAGCTGGATGCTGGCTCGGCGTGCCGGTGCCGGAAAATGAAGCCGGGAGCCGCCCTGGTCAGGAGGCTCCCGGCCCGTCCGCACCCTGTTGCGGGTGAGAGGGGTAGTCATAGCCTCGGCAGGCGGATCGCGTGGGGAACGCCCCCGACGATCCTTTAGGCTTCCGGGAGCACCGGCTGTCTCAGGCGTCAGTTCGCAGGACGATTGTGACTTGCGCGTGCCGGGACGGCTGTGCGCCTACGCCGCCCTGGCGCTGGCCTCCCTCACATCCAGTCTGATGCCCGGCCCCATCGAGGCCGAGAGCGTGATGCTCACGATGTAACGACCCGTGGCCGACGCAGGGCGCGCGGCGACAACACCATCAATCAGAGTGGTCAGGTTCTCGCGGAGCTGCTCGGCTGAGAAGGACACCTTCCCGATGGCGACGTGCAACACGCCGCCGCGGTCCATCTTGAACTCCGCCCGGCCACTCTTGAGCGCCTCAACGGCTCCCGCCACGTTGTCGGTGATGTTGCCCGCCTTCTTGCTGGGCATGCGCGGCCCCAGCATCTTCCCCAGCCTGCCCACCACGCGCATCATCTGCGGCTGGGCCACCAGGATGTCGAACTCGTCCCAGCCGTTCTGGATCTCCTCGACCAGGTCCTCCCCGCCGACACGGTCGGCGCCGGCGGCCTCGGCCGCACGTACCGCCTCGCCCTCGGCGAACACCGCCACGCGCGGGACCTTGCCGGTCCCGTGCGGCAGCACTACCGTGCCGCGCACTGACTGCTCGCCCTTGTCGGTCTCCACGCCGAGCTTGATGCACACCTCGACGGTCTCGTCGAAGTTCGCCGATGCGGTCTCCTTGACCAGCTCGATGGCCTCGTCCACCGCATAGCGGGCATCCGCGTCTACCCTCTCGCTGAGCCCGTTGAAACGCTTGCTGTGCTTTTGCGCCATCTGCTTCACCTCTGCTGCCGGCGGCGCCGTTTCCAGCCTCCAGCTTCCGCCGTATCCTATTCCTCTTCGGCCGTGACCGCCTCGGCCTCCGCCTCTGCCGGCTTCTCAGCCTCCTCGGGCACCTCATACACCGTGTCGCTCAGTTCCTCGACAACCTTCAGGCCCATGCTGCGGGCGGTGCCGGCGATGATCTGCGCGGCGCCGTCCAGGTCGCGGGCGTTGAGGTCCTCCATCTTCTTCTCGGCGATCTCCCGCACCTGATCCCAGGTGACCTCGCCGACCAACATCCTGCCCGCTTCGCCGCTGGCGATCTCTATCCCGGCCGCCTTCTTAAGCAGACTGGCAGCCGGCGGGCTCTTGCGGATGAAGTCGAAGCTGCGGTCCTGGTAGACGCTGATCTCGACGGGTATGATGTCGCCCATCTGGGCGGCGGTCTGCGCGTTGAACTGCTTGCAGAACTCCATGATGTTCACGCCGTGCTGGCCCAGTGCCGGGCCCACCGGCGGAGCGGGATTCGCCTTGCCCGCTGGCACCTGGAGTTTGATGATGGTCATCACTTTCTTGGCCATCTGCGCTGCTCCTTGGAGGGCGATCTCACAGAACCACCTTTTCCAGCGAAGCGCTTGCGCTCCGCGCCGAGGGCGACCTGTCCGCCGTAGCCTTGGCGAAGGCGGAAGCCCTCGG
>CBFDBV010000297.1:0-6169 GCA_965603135.1 uncultured bacterium | reverse complement strand
GCTGCCGGGTGGTCTAGTGGTAAGACGGCTGACTCTGGATCAGTAAATCGCAGGTTCGAATCCTGCCCCGGCAGCCAGTTTCGTGTACCGACCCCCGACATCCGACAACCGTCATCCGACTAACGGCCAACGACACTGGTGAGCCCGTGGTCGAAGGGCCGTCGCCTTCCCAACTGCCCGAAGGCCACGTCTATCCTCTATCCCCTCCTCTCGCCCGCCCCGATCCCGCTCAAGCGGGAGCCCGCTTGTGCCTGCCGGTGCTGCGCGCGGCGTCAACGCGGCCTGCGCAGTTGCCCGCAGGCCGCCGCAATCCCCGCGCCCTTGCTCTCGCGGATGCTGACGTTCAGGCCGGACTGCTCGCACCTGTGGGCGAAGGCCGCCACCCGGCGTGGGTCCGGCGCCCTGAAAGGCCGCTCGGGCACCTCGTTGAACGGGATCAGGTTCAAGTGGTGCGCCAGCGGGCGGAGCAGCTTCACCAGCTTGTCCGCATCCTCGAAGCGGTCGTTCACCCCCTCCAGGAGCACGTAGGCGAAGGTGACCGCCTGGCCGTCGCGCGCGTCCGAGAACGCCCGGCAGGCCATCATCAGGTCGGCCAGGTCCCAGCGCGCCATCCCCGGCATCAGCCGGTCGCGCAACTCCTGGTCCGCTGCGTTCAGCGATACGGCCACCTCCGTGGGCGGGCCCTCGGTAGCGTACCGATGGATCATCGGCACCACGCCCGCCGTCGAGACCGTGATGTGCCGCGGCGACATCGCCAGCGCCCGCCGGTCAATCATACGCTCGATGCTGGCGACGACCGCCTCGTAGTTGTAGAACGCCTCGCCCATCCCCATGAAGACGACGTTGCGGATCGCGCCGACGCGCGCACGCAGGGTGATGAGCTGGAGCAGCATCTCGCCGGCCGAGAGATCGCGCTCGCAGCCGCCGATGGTGGACGCGCAGAACGCGCAGCCCACCGCGCAGCCGACCTGGCTCGACAGGCAGGCCGTGCGGTAGCCGGCCATCGCCATCGCGACGCACTCCACCCGCCCGCCGTGCGCCACCTCCAGCAGGAGCTTGACCGCGCCCTCGGTCTCGGACACCTCGACCGGCTCGAGAGGGCCGACGATGAAGTCCTCGGCGAGCGCGCTTCGCAGGTCCCTCGCGAGGTTGGTCATCTCCTCGAAGCTGGCGACGTTCTGTCGGTAGGCCCACTCGAAGACTTGGTCGGCGCGGTAGCGGGGCTCGTCGCGCTCGGCCAGCCACGCGACGAGGTCGTCGTGCGAGAGGTCGTAGAAAAGGGCCTCTGGCTGTGTCACGGCGCCTCCGCGGGTCGGTTGATTAGGACAAGGTGAGGGCACCCGTTCTGCTACCACTGCCTACGGTACGGACAGACGCGGCGTCTCCACTGCGTTCGCAGTCAGTCGAGGAACACCTGGTAGAGCTGGCAATGGCCGGTCTCGTCGGAATCGTAGATAATGGACTTCCCATCTGGAGCCCAGCACGGGTGCGGATGAGTCCCGGTCTCGTGACTGCGACCATGCACCGTGGGCACGCTGCACAGCGCCTGCCATTCGCCGGTCGCAGGATCGATGGTAATCAGCTTGTCCCGCCACTCACCCCCGAAGCCGTCAGTGACCATCATGCTGCCATCCGGGCTGAAGGACGGATGGCCCTGCCCGCAGTCGGAGATCTTGTGGTTGTCGGTGCCGTCGCAGTTGACGAGGTAGAGCCCATCGGGGCCGTTGTAGATGATCTGCTCGCCGTTGGGATGCCAGATGGGATGATGGTTGAACGCCGTTACGAAGTGCAGATCGCTGCCATCGGCGTTGACCACGTATATCTCCTTGGCGATGCGGTCGCCCATATCCCTGCCGCCGATGAACACCACCAGCGCCTTGCCACCATCTGCGTTCCACTTGCAGTTCTGGAAGTTCGTGGGCGCGTCCCCTATGTCGCTTCTCTTCGGCGACAGAGCCACGCACTGCTCCAGCGTGGCGAGCGCCTGCTTGTCGGTGCCGTCCGCCGCGTAGGAGAACAGGCCGCGCACCTCGGCATCCGGCGAGGAGACCGTCTCCAGTAGCCGCCCCGTGCTCATTGACACCTGCCTGACGGCGAGCGGCAGGAACTGCACCTCGCCGCTGTCCAGGAAGGCCCTTGCGGTGCCGTGGCGTCTCTCCTCCCCCTCCCCGAAGTGCGTGCGGTAGTAGATGCTCTCTCCGTCCGCCGCCCAGCAGGGGAAATTGCCGGTGTGCATGCCGAAGGTAGTGCTCTCGCCCACCTTGCGGATGTTGGTGCCATCCGCCTCCATCACGTAGACGCTGGAGGCCTTCTCGCCCGGCAGGGCCGAGCAGAAGACGATCATGCTGCCGTCCGGGCTCCAGGGCGAGACGTCGTAGTAGGCGTGCTTGTCGTTGTAGACCGAGTGCGTGAGGCGCAAGATGCGCGCCCCGGTCGCGGGGTCGGTGTACTCCTCTTTCTCGCTGCTGCCGTCGGGTCGCTCGGGCGAGAGCATCTCGTAGCCCTCCATGGCGATCAGGCCTACCTCTCCGCTGGTGACCTCAAAGCTGATGCGCTCGTTTGCCTGCCCGCGCGTCGAGCCCTTCTGTCCAGGCTGGATGACCGAGAACTCGTCTCCGAGCTGCTCAATACGGATCGCGACAGCGCTCTCAAGCTCAACGCCGCAGCGCGACTCCGCGCGTTCGCCACCCCGGGCGAACGTCCCCACGACATCCAGGCCCGCCGGGCCCGCAACCGGTCTGAGGGCCGCGTGGATGCGGAAGTCTCGAGGGAGCACAGTCCCGAAGGACGCAGAGCCGCTGATGCGTACCTCAGGCACCTGCGGGTCCGCCACGACACCGTCGCCCTCCCACCTGTCCGGCCTCGCCCACTCACGGCCCCAGGCGATATAGTCGGCCGGCATCAGGCGCTCGCCGGAGATTTCGCGGAAAGCCACGCAATCCACCCACAGCGGCTGCAAGATGGCGCCGGCGATGATCTGGAGGCGCGCGTCCGGGATCTCCTCGTCCGGCGTCACGACGAACTCGTAGCGCCGCCACAGCTCACTCGCGTCGAAAGGCGTGGTCCCGAGGCTGACCGGCTCGTCGGCCCGGCGCACCCCCAGGTAGAAGGTGCGCCGTGGGCCGTCGCTGCGCACCCACGCGGACAGCACGTAGCTCTTGCCCGCCTCCAGCCTGAAGCGATCGTACCAGATGTGGACGTTCGTAGGGTAGGGCTTGTCATCGGGCGCGCAGAGCAGCGTCGGCTTGATGCGCAGGCTCGCGTCGCCGAAGACGGCGGTCTTGCTATCAAAGACGACCTCCGCCTGTGCGCCACGATTGAGCCGGAGCATCCAGCCCTCCAAGTCGCCCTCGAAGCTCGTGTGCAGCAGCGCAGCCGGCTCGGCCACCTGAGCCTCGGCCGCGAAGACGCTCGCTATGCCGCCACACAGCAGAACTACGACAAAGAGCCCTGTCCGCGTCTTCATCGCAAGATCGCACCTTCCCCTCCGAGGGTCACTATCAGGTTACACACCGTTAACGCGGCGCCGGGTGCTCCGCTCATGCCGCCTTTCAGTTCACCTTACGCGCGGCACAGACCTGCGTGTAACGATTTCCCCGGCTCGTCAAGTCCCTCGCCTGCGGGCCGATGTGGAGAGTGAAGGCCCGACGGATCAGGTCGTGCGTCCCACCGGGACGCTCCCGGCGTATGTCGGCCGCAGTCCCACCGCGAGGACGCCTGCCGTCCTCAGTCGGCTCCGCAAAGGCCGACCGCAGCAGACAGAGGCTTGGACCGCCGTTGGGTCCGTCGGGCCATAAGACGCCGGCGACGGTGGCCGAGGCTCGGCAGGCGGGCCGCTCGTAGAGCGACCCCTCAAAGCCCCCGAGGGGCGCCCGCTTGCCGAAGAAGATGGGGCGCGGGAACCCGGCCCGCGCCCCGTCCATACGGCAGCAACGACAGCGACAACAGCTACGAAAGCTACGACAGCTACGGCAACGGCAAGGACAACCGCAGAGACGCAGAGAGCGCAGAGAACGGCAACCACCCAATAGGTGACGGCGTACGGCGGAGGCTGGCCTGTCCCCCGACTTGTCCCCCATGGCCTTGGCGAAGGAGCGAAGGGGGAAGGCTGGAAGCTGGAGGCCGTAAACGACGAACCGCACACGGTGCGCGACAGTGGGCAGTCGCCCGCCCCTGGGTGACGCGTCGTTGACAGGGGCACTGGGCGCTGGTACAATCCCGCCGGTTCTATGACCGGCATCATCTTCGACCTCAAGCGCTTCGCCGTCCACGACGGCCCGGGCATCCGCACCACCGTCTTCCTCAAGGGCTGCCCGCTCCGCTGCCGCTGGTGTCATAACCCCGAGTCCTGGGAGCCGCTGCCCCAGCTCGCGCAGTTCCCCCGCAACTGCATCGGCTGCGGCGCGTGTGTGCAGGCCTGCCCGCGTGGGGCCATCACGCCCACGCCCGAGGGCAATGTCATTGACCGCTCGCTCTGCGACAACTGCGGCCTCTGCACCGAGACCTGCTACGCGGAGGCGCTGGTGATGCAGGGGCGCGAGGTCAGCGCGGAAGAGGTCATCGAGGAGGTCCTGCGGGATCGCATCTTCTACGAGAACTCGGGCGGCGGCGTAACCCTCTCAGGCGGTGAGCCGCTCTTTCAGCCGGACTTCTGCCTGGAGCTGCTCACCCAGGCCAGGGCAGCCGGTCTGCACACGGCGCTGGACACCTGCGGCCATGTCCCCTGGGAGAGCCTGGAGGCGTCCCTGCCGCTCACCGACCTCTACCTCTACGATCTCAAGGGCCTGGATGCCGAGGCTCACCGCGAGGCGACCGGCGCGGACAATGCACTCATTCTCGACAACCTGCGCCAGCTCGCCGATCGGGGCCCGGAGTTGCTGCTGCGGGTTCCCGTGATACCGGGCCACAACGACAGCACCGAGGAGCTGGCGCAGTTGGGGAAGCTGGCGGCCACGCTGCGTGCGCCGGTGGAGCTGCTCGGATACCACCGGCTGGGCCAGGGGAAGTTCGCCAGCCTGGGAATGAAGACCCCGGAGCTGCCCGAGACCGGCCTGACTCGCGAGCAGATGTCTGACCTGGCAGCGACGGTCCGAGAGCAAGGCGTCCCTTGCTCAATCGAGGGCTGACCCGTCCCTGTCGTCGCTGTCGTTGCTTTCGTAGCTGTCGTCGCTGCCTTATCGCGGGATGTCCTTGATCGGTTCCACCCCGTAGTTGGAGAGCTTGTAGGCCGTGCGCTTCTTGTCGCGCGCCCTCGCGTACATCACGAACCCCTGCCCCACGCGCTCGTACCTCTCGAGGCAGCTACCATCGAAGTTCATCAGTATGCGCTCGGCGTCCTGGGGGCGGAACGCCAGCTCCTTGAGGGTGAACGGATCCACGAAGTCCGGGTAGCTTGGATAGCCCGCGAGGGCATGGTGGATGTAGCGGAGCGCCTCCAGCGCAGTTGTGCGCCGCGCGTAGTCGGCCGCCCCGACCGCCCAACTGCTCTTGCCGATGCCCAGGATGGAGAGCGGCAGGTCGAGAATCGAGGTCAGCTTCAGCTCCACCTTCTTGAGCCAGGGGTCGGGCTTGATCTCCTGCTGAAGCGCCCGCTGACTGAACGAGGCGCGGGTGTTGACGTCAACCTGATCGCGCCGGGCCGGCCCCTGGCCGTATGCGACGTTGGTGGCCATGCCCTGCCCGAGCTGCGTGCCGCGGCCCGTGAAGCCGTTGACGTCCACCGCGCCATCCGTGCACGCAATGCTGGTCGCGTTGCGGGCGGGCTCGTAGGCCACGGTGAAATGAGTGCCGCGCACCGCCGCCACCGAGGAGGGAGTGTGTATCTTGCACTTGGAGTCCTTGCCAAACTTCTCGGAGACGCGCGCCCACATGCGGCCCGCGAGCAGCGTGAAGGCGCGTCCGCGCCACTGCCCGCCCCGATGGTACTCCAGGAGGCGGACCTTGAAGTGCGAGCCCGGCGCCAGCGTCACCACGCTGCCGTCGGGGAAGGACAGCGCCACCCAGCCGCTGGCGCTGGTCTTGACCTCGCCGCCGTCCTCCAGCTTCTGATTCAGCTCCACGCCCACCACCGAGCCGCCCTTGGCCAGGCGCACCTGCGCCTGACCGCTCACCTGGGTGACGGTGGCGTAGAACTCCATGTTCTCGCGGCGCACCGCGTCGGCAATGAAGA
>CBFDBV010000296.1:0-6171 GCA_965603135.1 uncultured bacterium | reverse complement strand
GGCCCTCTGCGCCGGTGACGGTCAGCAATCGATATTGTTGACACGAGGAGTGTGTCTATAAGCCGAGTTCTAGGCTCAGAATCGGGCCTGAATCAGTGCCCGAGACGACCCAAATGAGCCTATAACTGTGCAACTAGGCACAGTCGGCCAGAGGAGGTGAGATTCGGGCCGACTTCGGCTGCGGCGGCACATATGCACGGTTATGTGCACACGCCGATCCGCCCAGCTCAGCTCTGCGCTCTCCTGGACTTCGCACCTGTCTCACCCGGACCACCGGTCCGGCGAGCGTGGAACGTGCGAAGCAAGGAGAGTGCTGTCAATGAGACTGGACGAGTTGCACCAGGAGTTCCTGACCTGCCTGGAGGTGGAGCGGAACTACAGCCCGCTCACCACGGGCGCTTACCGGTCTGACTTCAAGATCTTCGCCAGCTTCCTGGAGGAGGCTGGCCTGCCAAGCCTCCTGGAGACAGTGGATAGGTCGGCACTGCGCAGATACGTCGCCTGGCTGAAAAGGCGAGGGCTGGCACCCACGACCGTGGGGCGCAGGATCAACTCGCTGCGCTCCTTTTGGAACTACCTGCGCGATACCGACTACACTGAGCGTGATCCGTTCTTCCGTATGTCGCTGCCCAAGACGCCCCAGGAGGTCCCCACGCACCTCAGTGCCGAGGAGGCCGAGGCACTCCTCGCTGCCGCCCAGCGCCAAGCCTGTCTCTTCAATGCCTTCCGGGATACGGCAATACTGTCGGTCCTGCTCTACACCGGCGTCCGCAGAAGTGAGTTGCTCAGTCTCGCTCTGACCGACGCCGACCTCTCTGCTGGCGCCCTGCAGGTGGTTTCAGGCAAGGGACGCAAGTCGCGCGTGCTGCCTCTGCTCCCCGCTCCGTGCGCCGCGCTCAGCGACTGGCTGGAACTGCGTCCCGAGGACTGCGGCCACGACCGGGTCTTCACCTGCAAGTGGGGGGCGCCAATGAGCAGAAGCGGCCTTGCTTCTTGCTTGCGTCGCGCTCTCAACAGGGCGGGTATCACGCGGCCGGGCATTACCTTATGAGCTATTAGCTGATAGCTGATAGCTGAACTCCACACGACGGCTACCTATCTTCACGCCACCGTGGAGGACCTCCGCGAGGCATTGCGCGTGCATCCGCCGTAGGACACAGCCGCTGGGGGTAGATGAGTTCCGCGGGGCCGGGAGGGGCAATTTCGTGCAGCGCTGACGTCGGCATCACGTATGCTGCGCGGCAGACAGCTTTCGCTACGGTGTGGACGGGAACGGGGGCCATCCTGTCCATCGCCTTCTATCCTGCCAGGGTACATGCGCTGCCCCGCTCGCCGTGGCGGCTACCACCTGTCGGCGTTGTCGCAGACGAACGGGTTCAGCTTGACGGTCTCGCAGCACTCCGAATCAGAGCATGGCCTCCAGTTGCTCCAGCACCCCTGCAGCCTGCGGGTCAAGGTGCATCCCGCGCTCGCGCATGCTGCGGAAGACCTCGCGGCAGCGGAGCAGATGCTCCCTCTCTTCGGACGAGCGCCCGGCGGCCTTCGCGACGTCAGCCATCTTGTAGTACGAGACTGCCAGGTCCCGCTGCCAGCCGGCATTGCCCGGGTCCGACGCCGCCAGATGCTCTCGCATCTGCAGGGACGCCCGGTAGCCCTCCTCCGCCCCGGCCAGGTGCCCCTGCGCCGGCGGCTCGCCAGCCTTGGCTGATGCGCAGCCCGAAGACCTGCCCCATCAGCGGCTGCAGCCGCTGCCACAGAAAGCTCGAAACGATCCTTGACAGAACGGCCGGGGGGGGTACAATACGCACGGCAACCTGCCCTTGGCCTGATTCAATCTACCCCCTCGGGCGGAGCAGGTGAGTAGTTGCAGTGACTCAGGCTCGTCTCATACGGAGTCAGCGCAGATGAGCGGGAACAGAATCGTCTTTGAGCCCCGAGAGCCCGACCGGCCCCCCTCCCGGAAGTTATCACCTAGCCCCCCTTTGCTCCGCGCCTTCGGGTGCGCCGGCTTCGTCGGTGGCGGACTGGGCACGGTGTACGCGGGTGTGCGCGTCCTCAGCCTCCCACCTGACTTCTGGCAGCGGGGTGGCTGGGATGGGAGGACCTTGGGCCTCTTCCTCGTTGCAGTGCTGGTGGGGCTGCTCGGCATGGTCATCGGTTGGGGCATAGCTGCGGAGATCAGGGTTGCCGGCGAACGAGCGGACCTCGCGATCAGCGTCCTGTGGCACTGCTTGGCGAATGGCTCCCTGATCTGGCTGCTGCTCATGGCGATGGTGCTCCAGAAGGCGTGTGGCCGCGAGGGATGCATGGAGCTGATGCAGTCGGTCGGCGAGGGCCCCTTCACTGCGGGTGCACTGGGGATCAGCGCTGTCGGGAGCCTGCTCATCGGGGGACTCTGGCTGCTGGCCGGAGTCGTGCCGCTCGAGGGATCTCCGATGGCACTGCCCTGCATCCTGTTGGCCGCGCCGGTCTCGGTCGGCATGTCTTACCTGGCCTTCGCCACTCTCGGCGTCGAGTCATACCTCTGGATTCTGGTGGCCGCGGTGCTCCCGGTGGGTCTCCTGGTGGCCTGCGCCGTCACCATAGAGCGGGACCGGGTCCAACGACAGCAGACGCTCCAGAGGGAGTAGGCAAGGAGGCTGGAGTATGATATACCGGCCCACCTTCCGCTCGTTCCTCGGATCGGCGCTCTACGGCCTGTCGCCCGCGGCCGTGGCCGGCGTCTTCACCTACCTCAGCTACGACTCAGCCAGCCTCTGGCTCTGGGTGCTCGATGCCGTGGTAGGGCTCATCTCCATCTTCCTGCTGCTGCAGGCCGTGTTCGTCTATCGGCAGCAGCTCTACCTGGACGAGACTGCCATCGCCACCGCCGGGCCCCTCGGAAGGCAGGTCGCTGTTTGGCCGGAGGTCACAAGCGCCGTGCTGCGCGAGAGACCCAACCTCCTCACCAGGACCGACAGGTTGCTGGTCATCGAGGCCCCGCGCGGAATGGTGACCTTCAACATCTCCACGCTGTCACCGGAGGACGAGCGCGAGGTGCTGGAGAGGGTGCAGGCATGCGCGCGGCTGGTCATCCACCGCGACAAGCCAAGCATCTGACCTCCCGTGCCCATCCAGGCCCCGGGCGGTCAGAGGTCGCGCTGCCGCGGGTCCTCTCTCGAGGGCAGTCGCCTGACGAACCCCCCCGCCAGCAGTCCTCCGAGCAAGACCAGCACGCCCGCCCATGCCCGGGGGAGAACGGGGACATCCGGCCACCACACCGCCAGAAGCCCGGCCAGGCCGATGGCGCCGGCCAGATGCGCCACAGCGAGGCGCCTGGGGTCCTCATGCGGCACCCCATACCGGGATGCGGCTGTTAGCCGCAGGGCGAAGCCCAGCCAGTAGCCCGCCAGCACGTAGGCGCCGGTCAGCACACCCCACGAAGCCAGCAGCCCGCCCAACTCGAACTTGTGCCAGTGCTCCAGCAGCGGGAAGGGGAGCGCCACCGTGCCGGCGAGCGCACAGATGCTTCCCAGAGCGACCAGAGGCACGCTGAGCAGACCGAGCGGCGCGGCGAGCTTGCCCGGGACGACTGAGGGAGTCTCGTAGGTGTTGGGGCGCAGTCCCGCGACCACCACCTTCAGGCTCTCGGGAGTGAGGGCCACGCGCCTGGGCGTGGTGTCCGCCTCGTCTTCGCCCGCCTGAGTACACGCCGCCTGAAACACCGGCACGGCCTCGTCAAGATGCTCCTCCGTCAGACCCGGATGGGTGAGCAGGAGGATGTCCGGCACGTGTGTGTGGTGCCGTCCCAGCAAGGCCGCGAGCAGTTCCGCGGCCACATAGGGGCGCTTGAGGCTCTTCTCGTCCACGTCCAGGAGCGACACGAAGACATTCGCGTCGCTGATCCGCTCGTTCAGCGCCCGGCGCCAGCTCGTGCCTGCCGGGATCGAGGTGCGGTCCAGGAAGACCTTCACGTTATTGGCCCGCAATGCGTCGTGCAACTCCGACGCCAGTTCACTGCTCCATGCCGATCGGCGGGCGTAGCTGATGAACACATCGGGTTCGGGCGCAGGAAACAGCGGGCAGGTGAGTGGGCTGAACGGCTTGGCGACCAGACGCGCGTACAGCGAGACCGGAACCTCCGGTTTCACCGCCGCCAGCATGCGGTCCAGCGTGATGCGAGCGCGCCGGGCCTGCAACCCGTTCCGGCGCACCACATCCAGACCCGCTCCCGCGATGATCCCCAGAGCGATCCATCCTGGCGTCGCTCCGATGGCCTGTGGCAGGCCGATGGCCGCCGGTCCCAGAAAGGCCCCAGCGAGCAGCCACCTGGCGATGTTTGGGTTCCGCCGCACGTGCGAGTTCATCGCACCGATCCCCAGCAGCAGGGGGAGAGCATACACCGTGAGGAGAGGGAAGAGGGGCACAGCCACCAGAGCGCCCACCGGGCCCCGCCCGGCGTCTCCCAGCGCTCCGGTCAGTCGGTCGGCGCCGGCCAGATGATAGAGGAGCACGCCTGCCACCAGGGCCGCGCCACACAGTATCTGGCACACGTGCGCGGCACGACCACCCACATCCATCAGGGTCAGCCGCATGCGACGCCACTGTGCGGAAGCGCGAATGGTGTCCAGAGCGCGCAGGAAGGGCAGGAGCTCGCGATGCAGGTTCTCCAGGGAGGGAGATGGAGAGACCTGGACCGTGTCCGTGAGGTCGCCGACCAGGTCATCCGACTTGCTCAGGGCCTCCAACTCCTCCAACGTCATGCCGTGGAGGCAGACGAAGAGCCGGAAGTCATCGCGCGTGACCACCCTGGTTGTGCACCACCTGACCCAGTAGCGGAAGTCCGGGTCGGGCAACCCCTGTCTTTCGACAACCAGGACCGCGGCGCAGAGCCGCCCGGCATCGGTCATCACCTCCGGTGGCGTCTGCCCGCTGCCCTCCCTGCCCAGAGCGACGCGGAGCACCACGGTCCTGCGGGGGAACTCCTCTCGGCACCGCTCCAGCGCCGCCATTGCGCCCTCGCTCGCTTGCGTCGAGTGGCTGAGCACCCAGATGACGTCCTCGCCGGACGCGGCCTCACTGGCCTGGGCGGCGTAACCGGGGGCTGCTCGACCGTGCCCCGGCGTGGCAGTGGTGTCCGGCCTCTCAACCGGGCGTCTGTCCGGCTCCCGCTCCGCCGGCCGCGCCGGGGTTTCGGGACGCTGCGACCCCACGGGACTCGGCACGCCGGCAAACCGGCTGACATCCCCTTCACCCGGCGCCTTGGAGCACTCCTCGAGGGCGGCCCTCCCCATTGCCATCCCCGCCACGTCACCCAGCGCCGTGTCAATGTCCAGGGACGCCTGCAGTCGGGAACGGGCCTCCTCCACCTCCCCGCGCCGCAGCGCAATGACCCCCAGATGGAACTGACATCCGCTGATGGTCATCCGCCCGTCCCGTCCCACCTGGGGAAGCGCCTCGACCACCTGCAGCGCCCGCCCGAGGCATTCAGTTGCCTCCTCGAGACGGCCCTGCAGGTGCAGGAGCATGCCAAGCTGGTAACACCCCACCCCCGCATCACGCAAGGCGCCCTCCTGTTCGGACAGCTCGGTGGCCAGGTGGTAGTCCTGCTCAGCGGCGCCCAGTCCTGGATCTGAGCGTGCCGCCCGGCAGTCCTCCTCGCGCAGCGTGCGGAAGTCAACCTGCGCTCTCGCGATGTAGGCTTCGTAGGTCAGGCGTGCGCGCCGGTACACCTCGAGTCGTTGACTACGGCGCGCGGCCAACCACTCGTACAGCCGGTCCAGACCCATCGCCTGATCGCCCTCCCGGCAAGGCACTATCGTCTCTGGCAGCAGCTGACGCCACTACGGGCCCCGTCGGCCTCAACTGCAGCCTGGGGCTAACCTGCCCCCGATAGTGGTGCCAGTTGTAATGCGGCACTTTGGGCGGGTCCATGCAGCCCTGGGCGCTGTGCGGCCGCACCGTACTGCAACGCCTTCGCCACCTCGCCACCAACACCTCCGCCCTCCAAAACACCCCTTACCGCCTGAAACTGGGGACGCCCTGGGGGTTTCGGGAAGCACAGCACGCTGAGGCCCCGACCGAAGCCATGGTACAGCCCCCCCCGCCGGCGACCGCGCGAACTCCAGCAAGTCGCGTGTGATCTCCTCGCGCCCCACGAAGTCCCGCGCGGCGAACTCCACGAACTCCTCG
>CBFDBV010000295.1:0-6180 GCA_965603135.1 uncultured bacterium | reverse complement strand
GCCACTGCCCGGGCCCCCAGCCCTCCAGCGGCGTGGTGCAACCGTAGTCGTGCTTCTCGTCGAGGTGGTGGTACCAGAGGCTGTAGGTGAGGTACTGCTGGCTCTGCCAGCGGCGCAGGGAGGCGAAGCGGCCCAGGTCAATGAGCATGCGCGTGGCGGTCTCGGCGGGGTCCCAGTTGATCCTGAGCCACACCGCGACGCTGCCCTCCTCGTTGGAGAGGAAGCGCTCCAGCCCGAAGACGAGCCCGGCCTCGGTCAGGCCGCAGCAGCCGCCGGCCATGCCCTCCGCCGGCTGGAACTCGGCGGTGGCCTCCAGGGCGTAGCCCTCCGGCACCAGCAGCCCGCGCGCGTGGTCATCCAGCGGGGCGTAGAAGCGCAGCGCTCCCTCCTGACCCGGCGACGCGCAGGTGGACAGACACAGCACAAGAACGCATCCAGCGACGAGCCTCAGTGCCATCTGCACCTCTCCTCAGCGCGCCGCGAAGCAGTACAGGTTCCCGTCCCAGTCGCACACCCACAGCGCGTTCCCCGACACGATGGGAGAGCCCTTGATGGGCACGCCGAGGTGGTAGCGCCACAACACCTCGCCGTCCTCGAGGGCGAAGGCGTACAGCCACCCGTCATCGTGGCCGACGAAGGCGACATCACCCGCGACCGCCGGAGACGACTGCCCCGCCCATGTCTGGCGCTGGTTGCGCTGAGCCATCTCGGCGTCGTAGGGGAAGTCATGCACCCAGCGCGGCTCGCCCGTGGCCGCATCGAAGGCATGCAGCGCAGTACCGTTCGCCAGCACGATGTCGTCGACGGGCACTGCCATCGAGATGCCGTTGCCGCTGGTGGACACGGCCTGCTCCCAGAGCAACTCGCCGCCGGTCTCGTCCAGGCAGCTCAGTCTGGCGGCGTTAACGTAGAGCCTGCCGTCATGTGGGACGGGCGTGGACGATATCTTCCCGGTGGAGATGTCGGTCTGCCACACCTGCTGCCCGCTCGCCAGGTCGTGGGCGGCGGCGAGCTTGCGGATGCCCGCGTAGATGCGGCCCTCGCGCACCGACGGGAAGCTGAAGTGGATCAGACTGCCTCCGAAGTCCATCCCGCGCACGGCCTCACCCGTGGTCCTGCTCAGGACGCGGCACACCCCGCTGTCGCCGATGACCACCAACTCATCGCCCACCACCACGGGGCAGCACTGAACCAGCCGATGGCTGCTCGGCTCGCCGAAGGGCTGGCTGTGCCAGCGTTCCGCGCCGGTCTCGGCGTCCAGGGCGTAGCATGTGCCCAGCGAGCTGACCGCGTAGACGGTGCCGTCCGCCGCGGCCGGCGCGAAGCAGACGGACCCGTCGGTGTCGGTGTGCCAGATCAGACGGCCGTCGGCGGGATCGTAACAGGACACCCCGGCCCCGGGATGGCCCACCTCCTTGGCGTCCACGCCGACGTAGAGCCGGCCCGAGTAGATGATGGGCGAGACCGCCTTCTGGCACCTGCCGCCGGTGTTGACGCGCCAGGCCAGCGCAAGCGCACTGCCCAGAGGCTGCTCGCGAACGCGCGAGTGCGCGCTGCGGAAGAACCCCGGCCAGTCATCGCCCCCCAGCACCGCGCTCGCCGGTGCGTCGAGCAGGTCAGCGGTTGCCGTGGCTTCCCATGCGCGCCCGTCCTCATCGGTGGCAGTGGCGCGGATGGTGATCTCGCCCACGGGGGCGTTGCCCGCGTCCCAGGTGCCGGCCCAGGTGTGGTATCCGGCGCGCGTCAGCGGAACTTGCGCCACGATCCCCCCCGCCTCGATCTCGCAGGCGGCCCCGGTAACGTAGCGCACAGTGTCGTAGGCCTTCACCTCAACCGGGACGACGCCGCGGCCGAGCGTGCCCTGCGGGGCGATGATGTCCAGGCGCTGCGCCTGCCCGCAGATGCGCACCTCGGTCTGCACGCCCTCGTCGGCGTAGCGCACCACCCGGAAGTTGCGGCTGAAAGCGCCCCAGTCGCGCCCCCGCATCGGGCTGGTGTCCACGTAGGGTACCCCGCCATACCCGCACACGTTGACCAGGTGCCAGTGCCCGTAGATCACACCGACGATGTTGTGCCGATCCAGCCACGCCTGCATCTGCGCGTTGGCCGGGGGGATGTGCGTCTCGATGATGATGGGCCTGCCCTCGGGCTGGGCGGCCAGGTCGGCCTCGATCCACGCCGTCTGCAGCTCCAGCTCGCGCTCGGTCAGGAAGCTGGCCTCGCTGACATAGGTGATGAAGTGCACCGGCCCGTAGTCCCACGAATACCAGGCGGGCCCCAGGTTGCGCTGGTAGTTGTAGATGCTGCCGCGGCCCTGTGTCTCCCGCGCGTAGTTGCCGTCATGACCACCGAAGCAGTTGTAGACATCGAGGTGGGAGCGCGCCATGATGTCCCGGTACATGTCCATCTCCCACTGTGTGCCAACCATGGTCAGATCGCCGGCGATGGTGAAGAACCCCGGGTCCCCCGACATCTGCGTGAGCTGGTCGTACTCCTCGAGCAGGTGGGCGAAGGTCCCGACATCGTTGAACTGGGTGTCGCCGCAGGTGAGGAAGCTGAAGCTCTCCCGGTCGGACAGGGAGTCGGCGGTGAAGACGAAGTCGTGGGCATACTCCGTGGCCGCCTCCTCTTGGGGAATGGGCAGGTACCACTCCGCGACCGGCCGGTAGCCGCGCGGGCGAGTGGCGAAGACGAAGCGCAGGCCCTTCAGATCGAACTGCAGGCGATAGCCGCCCTCGGCGTCAGTCAGGACCACATGCTCGCCATCACTGACCGGCACCCCGGCCAGCGGGGCACCGGCCTCGTCGCGAGCTCGGCCAATCACCGTGACCTGTCGTTCGATGGTCGGCGGGACCGGCGGATCGGGGTACCGCGGGCGATCGGGGAGGCCCGATGTCGGCGCGGGCGCCTGTGCCTCCGTGACCGCCGCCGTGCGCTCCTCCGAGACAGCGAAGTCCATGCGTGCGACGTTCGACACTCTCACTTCGTCCATCATCCCCCTGAAGCCGCGGATTGCGCTGTCAATGGGCCGGGAGTCCGTGTCACAGCCTATGACCGAGAGAGACGGGCCCGCCATCGGCTCGCCGGTCGCGGGTTCCTCAGCCACTTGCCGGGCATTGACGAACAGCCTGATCGTCTCGCCGTCGTAGACCGCGGCGACATGCTGCCACTCGTTGGTGCGGATGACATGCCCGGAACGGGCGCGCTGCCACAGGGGGTCGCCCTCGCTCTTCATCTGCATGCTGAAGTAGAGGGTGTCACCGTAGATGTAGAAGCACCAGCGCGCGCCGCCCGCCCGTGCGATGATGCCCTGATTGGTGTCCACGCGCTCGGGATGGATCCAGGCCTCGACGGTCAGCCCATCCGCCGCACCCAACTGCCCCTGGTCGCGGAAGACCAGGGCATCGGCGTCGCCCCGCCCGTCGCCGTCCTCGTCGGCGTTGACGCCATCGAAGCGTAGGCAGGCGCCGAACATGCCGTCGGGCTCCCACTTCGGGGCCCGGGGCGCGCCCATCATGGCGGCGTCGAGGCCCGAGACCGAGCTGTCGGTGGCGGTCTCACCCCGGCCCTCATCGAAGTGCAGGAGCAGGACCGTGTGCTCGTCGGGCTGGTAGGGAGCTTCTGCGGCGCCCCACGCCGGAGCAGCCACCACCAGGGCAAAGGCCAGCAGGATGCTCATGGTACCTCCTGAGGCGTGGCGGTTGGTCCTGTCTACACCGTTTGGTTCGTCGGTGGAGCTGCCGTTCCTTCCTCGTGGCCCGCGGCAGGGCGACGCCAGAGGTGGCGACGGCGGCCGCAGACGGGCGGCTGCTTGTCGCAACGCGCGAGGGCAAGCGATAGGGATGACGGAATAGCTCCCGTCCTTCTTGGGTCCCTTCCAGCACGTGTGCTCTGGGTAGGCCTGCATGGGTAGTGAACGCAGGAGACCCCTTTGCAGATCATCGCAGCCTTGCGGTAGGTGCGAACACCGACGGAAGCGAAATACGCCACGCGCACGGGCGTGTGCTCGGCAAGTACACGGGACAGCCGTTGAGAGCGCAGCCAGGGAGAGGAGCCAGTGCCCAGATGCCTGCTGCAGGAACCCTTCATGAGGCAGCGCACGTGGGCGACGTTGCGGAGGCGAAGCGGCTGCTGGCGGAGGGGGCCGACCCCAATGCTGTGGACGACGTGGGCCGAACGCCGCTGCACTGGGCTGCCGCGTTCGGACACACGGAGGTAGCCGGGGTGCTGGTCGGCCACGGCGCAGACCTCGACCCCAGGGATCCCGAAGGTCGCACGCCACTGCACTGGGCAGCATATCGCGGGGGCCAGAAGATGGTATCGTTACTGGCAGAGGCAGGCGCCGATGTGTCTGCCAGGGACGAGAAGGGGCGCAGCGCAGTCAGGTGGGCCGGCCTCTCAAAGGATGAGGACATGATCTTGCGCGTGCTGGCGGCCGGCGCGAAGGCCGACGCGGGTGATCGCATGGGTGGCCTGGTCTTTTCCGCCGCGGCAACTGGCGACGATGAGCTAATGGACCGGCTGCTCGGCTGGGGTGCGGCAATCGACGCCTGTGACCTCGAGGGCAGAACGGCCCTGGGCCGAGCGGCGATGACGGGTGACCTCGACGCCGCCGAATCCCTCCTCGACCGGGGGGCGGACCCGAATGCCCAAGACTGTGAGGGCCTTTACCCGCTGCACATAGCGATCGCCTCTGGGCAGCCGGAGGCCGTGGCGTTACTGCTGGCGCGGGGGGCGGATATTGATGCGGTAAGTCACAAAGGACGAACCGCCCTACACTTAGCGGTTATCAACGGCCGCGCCAAGATCGTGCGGTTCCTGATATCCAAGGGCGCGAACCCCGACAGCAAAGATCCTGAGGGACGCACTCCGCTCGACCAGGCGAGGGACTGGGAGCCGCAGGTGCGAGGGCTCGAGGCCGCGGCCGAGCGCGGCCCAACAAGTAATGCGGTCGCGGCAAGCCCCGGGCTCCAAAAGGCCCGCGCCGAGCTTGTCGCGGCGCTGCGCGGGGATGGTGCTGCGGAATCCGCAACCACAAGCGGCGAACGCCCAAGGGACACGGATGCTGGGCATGTGCAACCTGTTCCCGATGGTGCCGCTACGGACCGCGAGGTGCCGGTGATAGCGGGTGAGGACGACGCGGTGGCCATCGAACAGGCACTGCAAAGCCTGCGGGCGACGCCGCGAGGGAGCTTCGAGGAGCCAGCCGAGGGAGAACGTGACGAGGTGGACTGCACTGTCTTCGCACCACCGGAGGCGTTGCCGGCTGACCACATTCTGGTACAGGTGTTCGCCCACATGCACGAGCAGGCCGAGGCTGCGCAGGAGATGGCACAGGAGTTCGACGCCGACGCGAGGCGGCGCGGCGTTGTGGCACTGGCGACGGAGATCGCTCGCGGCTCCCGCCTAACCTTCGAGCTTCTGATGCCTCCGTTAGCCGTACAGGACCCGGTGCAGGAACTCATCTGGCGAGGACGGCCCAACGGGGTGCAGTTCGAGGTGGAGATCCCTGGCTCGATGCCGCGGCCGACGGTGGTCGGGACAGTGCTTGTCTCACAGGGTAGTGTGCCTATCGGTGAGGTCAAGTTCAAGCTGAAGGTAGTTTCAGAGGGGGCGGAGGTTGATAGGAGTCCCGCACCGGCCGAGGAGGCGCACCGCTACGAGATGGCCTTCGTCTCGTACGCCTCGCAGGATCGCCCCGAGGTGCTGCGCCGCGTGCAAATGCTGACCGCGGTGGGGATCGGGTTTTTCCAGGACGTGATCCACCTCGATCCCGGTGACCGCTGGCGTCAGAAGCTGTTCCATCACATAGACCAGAGCGATGTCATGTTCTTGTTTTGGTCGAGCGCGGCGAAACGATCGAAATGGGTGAGGCGGGAGTGGCGGTACGCGCTCAAGCGCAAGGGCCGCGATTTCGTGCGTCCTGTTATCATCGAGGGCCCACCGCCCGTGCCTCCGCCCCGGGAACTGGCCGACCTGCACTTCAACGACAAGGTCCTGTACTTCCTCGAAGAGACCGGAACGTCGCCTGTGCGCTAACCACGCCGCGAGGCGCGCGACGCGAATCGACACAGGGCCTTCAGGCCTGTGCTGACAGAAGAGCACTCAGGGGGCCGCTCCAGCAGCGCGCCCCGACGGGCGGCGTTCCCCATGATGTGTGAAGACGAGGCGTATCTTGCC
>CBFDBV010000294.1:0-6215 GCA_965603135.1 uncultured bacterium | reverse complement strand
TCTGTGGTAATGTCTGTGGTAATGTCTGTGGTAATGTCTGCGGTAATATCTCTGGTAATATCTCGGGCAACGCCTACGCAGATGTGCGTCTCAAGATCAGGGACCCCTGCCAACGGCGTTGGGAACGCTGTACACGCGTCCCCCGCGCTCGCCCTCAGGGATCAGGCGGCCTGAAGCAGCCATCCGCTGCAGTAGGTGCCCCACGTGGCGAAGCTCCCCGTCTGTCAGCCTTTCTCGACCGTAGAACGCCCTCGCGATATCCCTGCGGCGAGCCTCGCCCAGCTCTCTCACGATGGCAATGATACGCTCTTCACTGTCCTCGAGGTCCACGTCAAGCACGAGAGGAAGCTCAGGTGGCGCGATTCCCTCTGTAAGCGTGTAGTATGCGCCGCCCCTCGTGCTGTGCATCTCCACGACGTTCGCTTCAACCAACTCACGCAACTGCCGCGTGGCCGTGGGTCCGTCAATGTCGTTTATCCGCTGGTAGTCCCGGTTGGCGAGGGTGGGGCTAGAGCGCAGATGGGCGAGGGCCAGCCGCTGGGCGTTGTTCAGCCTGAGTTCACTGAACTGCTGCAGCCATTGCAGCGCTTCCCGGGACATGAGGTGGCTGTTGCGCAGCGTCACTACGAAGGCCCGGCCGTCCTCCTCGAAGAATGGAGGACTGAGACCTGCGCTCTTCATTTCGGCGATCATGGTGGCTACCCCTGTGCCGCGCTGTTCGACTAGACCGTGCTCGCGCAGAGCGGCCATGATCCGAGGGTTCCTCGTAGACTGCTCACGCTCGATCGTATCGAGGGTAACGGTGCCGAAGAGGATGCCCGGGCTGCGCACCTCTATGCGGTCAGAGAAGATGCGCACTACGATCGGCGTACCCCGGTATGCGTAACTGCGGTGGGCAACTGCGTTAGTGATGCCCTCGCGCACCACCTCCTCGGGGTACTCCGAGACGTCTCGTCGGACAAGACCCTCGATGACGGGATACCTGTCTATCCGACTCAACACTGTCTGCACTGCGTCCCTTGTCATGTCGGGTAGCCGGCCAGAGATCTCGGCATCGAACCGGTAGCGTCGGCCGTTGCCCGCTCCGTCGCCGATTGAGGTGCCCTCAAACTGGGTTATCGTGACCACGTATCTTGGGAAGAACGATTGTGGGTCACTGCCGAAAAGCATGATCCCGGCGAGAGTAGGGCGCACGACGCCATCAGCTTCCACTAGGCCACCGGCCCTCCTGAGCAGGGCTTCGCGATCGGCATCACCGGCGGCGCTGGCGGGACTGCGTTCGAGGATGGCGTCTCTGTACTCCTCGACGCTGTCCCAGGCTATGTCGTCGAGAGTCGCGTTTGGGGCAGGCTCCAGCTCGAAGTCGTCCCTGACCGATCCGAGGAACTGCGTCAACTCCTCCGCAGTCATTCTGCGGTTGGTGTTCCCCACGCGAACGTATGCTCCGTTAGGGAGGCCCTGCCGTTCGACATAGCACGGCCTTTCACTGGGAGGGCACTCCGGCACCTCGGCGCAGATGACGGTGCAGCCTTCGATATCCACGAGCGTGAAGCTCACGCGCACCGAGGGATTCATCTCGTCGCTGGCCCTGCTCGCGAGATCGGCCTGCAACTGCGCAACGTCGTACACGGTACAGGGTACGAAGCCGCCCTCCTCGTCGAGGCCGAAGAGGATCGCCCCGCCTCCGGGACGGTTGGCCAGCGCGGAAAGGGATTCCTCGATGCTATGGGGCAGCCCTCCGGCAGCCCTCTTCGCCTCAACGTCCTCAAGTTCGCTTTGCAGCGCCTGGATCTCGCGGACCAGGCCGACAACAGTCTCCTCATCCACCGACGCTCACCTCTGGCCGACGCCCGGTGCTCTTGCGCTGCCTCAGCGCAGGAAGCGGGCAGACATATTCGCGATCTCGCCGTCGCGGAAGCTGAAGGTCTTGCGCCAGTCTGACTGTGAGCCGCCCACGCTCACCGTGCACTCGACCTCCAGCTCGCCCGTCCCGTCGCTGACGGTGTCGCTGAGCACGTCCATGCGGACGGTGTCCTCGCCGTAGTGGCTCTTCAGGTAGGCCTTCGCGGCGTCAAGCAGGTCCTCCTGGGTCAGCTCATCTGACATGCGGGTCACTCCTTGCAGCGGGTGGTTGGTGCCAGGATAGCCGGGTGTTACCGCCACTCATCCTGATGGGCCTCGCGGAACTCCTTGAAGGCGGCGGAGACCGCATCGAAGTCCTCGCTGCCCTCAGTCTTGTTCAGGCAGTAGGTGACAACGCCCTCGACCTCGCCCTCGGCGGCAAAGTCCAGGGCCATGCGGACCTTGTTGGCGATGCACTCCGGCGTGGCCTCCTCGTTCCACCTGTACTCGTACTCGCCCCGGCTGCCGGCTGTCATGATGATCAGCGGCAGGTGGAACTTGCCCGCGCCCACGTACTTCGGCGCGAACTCGACAGTGAACTCCCCCGCCAGGTCCTGCTCCCATCCCGCCTGGGCGGGATTGCTGAGGTCGCTATCCGCCATCTCCAGGCCCCGGACCGTCAGGTCCGAGAACCGGGCGCGTATGCCGAATTGGCCGACACCCTTCTTGTCGAACACGCCGAAGCTGAGCGTGATCTGCTGCTTGCCCGCCACTGTCTCCGAGAGGTCCACCGTCACCTCCGCGTCGTCCCGGCCAGCGACGTCCTCCTCCCAGACGAGCTCATCGTCCACCCGAAGCTGCATGAAGTGGTAGCCGGCGGTCGGCCCGTTGTAGTCGTCGCGGTAGCTGAAGCTGACTGACGCCTGCTCGGCATCCTGGACGGTGGCTGTCTGACTGACGAACCCGTGCTGGCCTTCCTGCGAGGGCGTCTCCCAGGGGAAGATGACCGTCACGTTGGCGGGCATGGTGTACTCGTCGTTAAGGAAGGTCAGCGCCCGCTCGATGGCCGCGCGGTCCTTCGGGTATGCGGCCACCGCGCCGTCAATGATGGGCGCCAGCTTCTCGACAAACTCGATGCCGAACTGCTGGTAGTACATCAGCGGGTAGAACTTGAGGTCGGGGTTGATGGCTTTGCCGGCCTCGACCATCTCGCGGGTGTACTCGGGGCTGAAGCGGTCGGGCTTGACATTGCCCCAGAAGTCGTCAATGACGTACCCGACCAGGTTCTCGTGCTCCAGCGACAGCTTCGCGATCTCCTGGGCCCAGCGGACGTAGTCGAGCTTGAAGGGCTCCGAGTACTGCCACCTGCCGTTGTTCCAGGGGGTCTCGGTGTGCGGGACGAGGTAGACCCAGACGGTGATGCCGGCATCCCGCGCGAGGGGCAGGAACTCGTGCAGGTCTTCCCAGTCGTTGGCGTTGTGCCAGATGAGCCACATGTACGTGTTCGCGCCCAGCTCGGTGAGGCGCTGCACCATCAGTTCGACGTCAACCTGCTCCCCACCGGCCACCCGCAGCTCGGCGTCGTAGTCGCCGAGGAACGGGACCTCAGCCCCGACGCTGGCTCCGCCAAGGAGCACCACTGCGCCGACAAGCAGTATGAGCTTCACGGGCCGCCTCCTCGTGCGTGATAGTAGTGGACACTTCGCCGCGGCGGTCGGTGTATCCTGCCCGCAGGTGACGCGACCAGGGCGGCGAACAAGGACCTCATACGGCCACCTTGGCTGAAGGGGTGAACGAGTTGCGGCATATCGGGGCGATCCTGGTGTTTGCCGCGTGCGCGGCGACAGGCACGTGGTCCGAGGGCCTGCTGTTCTCGGCCTCGTTCGATGAGAGCCTGACGGCGGAGGTGGCCGGTGGGTTGGCGGAGCCTGTCTGGGCCCGCCAGGGGACGAAGGTGGTCGAGGGCGGCGTATCGGGCAACTGTGCCGAGGTGCAGCCCGGCGGGAACCTGACCTGCGATGCGCCGGGCAACGTCTACTGGGAGCGCGGCACGCTCGCCTTCTGGTGGAGCTGCCAGGAGCCGGTGGGCAACACCGAGTTCGACGTCGCCACCATCGGCTCGTTCGATCACTTCTACTACGGTCGCTGGTACCGCCTGTATTGCACCGGTGGCCGGTTCGTCGCGTACCTTGTAGACTGGAACTTCGACTTCAAACGCGCGCCCGTGTACACCGACTTTCACCCCGAGCAGGGCGAATGGTACCACATCGCGATGGCCTGGGACGCCGCGCGGGGGATCGCGCTTTCCGTTAACGGCGATCCTATCGGCCGCTCGGAGAAGCCCTGGTATATGTGGACGCACCTCAACCAGATCGGGCTGGGCATGTCGGCGGTCGCCTCTCACGCGAAGTCGGGCGCACTGCGGAGACAGCGTTTTGACCAGGTGCGGGTCTACGACCGCTGGCTGCCGGACGATCAGGTCGCGCGGCTCGCGCAGGGCCAGGAGCCGGAGATAGTCCCGCTCGACGAGGAGCAGGTAGCCGCCCACCGCATCGCGAGCCTGGGGCTGGATCAGGTTGAGGGCATGCCGGTGGCCGAGGCCGCCCCGCCAGCCGGTCTGGATGCCGGCACGCTGGTGGTCAGGCAGCCGCAGGTGGTCACCGCGCGCGATGTGCGCCGTACCCAGATGACCGGCGTTGACGGCAAGCTGTCCTCCAAGTGGCCGTCAGGTCGGCGGTATTCGGAGGAGGGCCAGCGCTACGAGACTGAGCTCGTAGGCCCCGCGACCAGGCCCGCCCCGCGCGTTATGACGTGGGGTGGCGAGGTGGAGTTGATGGCCGTGGGCGAGCTGATCAACTACGTATCGCTCACCGGCACGCTTGCCGGCGAGGTGCAGTTCACGACAGGCGAGCAGACCGTCACGGTCCTCAAGCGCGAGAAGGCCGACCCGATGGTTGTGCGGGCAACGCTCCCCGCCTGCATGAGGCCGGACACCGCGCAAGTGACCCGTGTCATACCCGAGGACCCCGCTGAGGTCCGCAAGGCCGGGAGCCTGGTCGAGTTGAGCCTTCTCGATGTCTCCTGCCTGCCGATCGGGATGGACGCAATAGCTTCTCCGCCGCCGCACTTGAAGCTCGCCCGGCTCGATGATCTGGGGGAGGATGGACGGCTGGTGCACGACGAGTACCTGCCGCTGGATCGCACCACCGTGGTGCCCGGCGGGGATGCGGGCGGCGAGCTGGAGTTGCCGAAGATGCGTGTCATGCACCTGCTCTCAGCCCCGGCGGACGAGCGTATGGGTGTCAGTGAAGTGTTCGTCAGGCTGGCGCTCGAGGCTCAGCCGGGCACCGTGGCGCACATCGAGCTGATACACCCGCTCAACTACACGCGGCGGCAGATGATGCTGGACTGCGTGGTCCAGGACGGCCAGCGGCCCTTCGATCTGCTGCTCGACACGCGTGACTTGGTCCTGGAGCCGGGACGCCGCATCCACCTCACCGTGCAGTTCGCGCGCCCGGTGAAGATAGATCTGGCCCGCTCGAAGCTGAACGTCCATCAGACGTCGCTCGAGAACGCGCTCCGGCAGTACTTCCCCGACCAGATGCGGATGCTGAAGGCGTACTTCATGGGGCTGAGCGAGGCGCGGCCGTGGGGATGGCCGCCCGAGAAGATCAAGAGGCTCGCCGAGCTGTTCAACTGCATGCGCCAGCTTCGTGACCTGCGGCCCGAGGACCCGACGGTGCGGGCGTACTACCACTGGACACACGCAAGCGAGCCGAAGCCGCGCCTGGACATCGAGCCGGCGGACCCGAGGATGCCCGCGTGGGCGAGCTACCAGGTGCGCCTCCTGGAAATGCTCAGGCAAGTGCCGTACTGGTGGATCGAGAACCGCCAGGCGCCCAACGGCGAGTTCGGCAGCAATGACGGGCTGAATGATGACAGCGTGCTCGTGCAGGACTGGATCGGGCTTTGCATGATGGACGGGCCGGACGAGAAGCTGCGCGCGTCGGCCGCCAAGGTGGCCGATCAGTGCTGGCAGCGCACCATCACCGATGGCATCAACAACCAGGTCACTGACCCGCTGCACGCCTACGAGTGGGGCGTGAACGTCAACTCGATGATGGCGGTGCTCGACTACGGCAATCCGGTTCACGTCGAGCGCCTGATGCAGGCGGCGAAGCACTACGAGCGGCTCACCGCCATCAACCCGCGCGGCCACCGGCACTACGTCTCCAACCGCTATGGGCGCAGCGCCATCGTGACCGAGGGCAGGTACGGCTGGGACACCACCTCCAACGCGCTCAACATGCAGCCGGCGGCGCTGCTGGCCTGGTACAATGGCTCGCCGCTGCCGAAGCAGTGTATGACCGAGT
>CBFDBV010000293.1:0-6226 GCA_965603135.1 uncultured bacterium | reverse complement strand
ACTCGCCGCCCATGTCAAAGCTCGACGAGCCGGCCGAGACCATGACGCTCATTGATGGCAACTCCCTGACATACCAATGCCCCGAGAGCGGGCCATTCGACTTCGACCAGAGTCTCTACGACGCAGGTGACCATAGCTACTGGGGCGGTCGCGTGCACTATCCACACAACGATGGCGCCAACCTCGCATTCTGCGACGGGCACGTCAAGTGGCTATCCAAGGAAACGCTCAGGACGTTGGTCCTTGCCACGCCCAGCATCCAGGGCCGCGGGCGCATAAACTAGGGAGTGGGGCCGGTTGGGCAAGCGCCCCCTCCTGTGGGGCCTTCTTTTGCCTCCCCATGCGGGATGATTGCAGAACTGCAATCCTGCAATCATCCCGCCTGCCCTCACGGCCTTGTGCTGTACGCCGAGAGCACGTAGGTCGGGCATCCCCCTGCGCTAAACCTCCGAGCGACAAGGCGCCGGACAGCCTGAAAGTTCGAACTATGGTGCACTTGCCGTTGTCGTAGCTCCCGTTAGCCGTTTCCCCTTTGCCCCTTGCCCTTTCCCCTTTGCCGCTGGGAAGGAACTGCCCGCGCCTGCACAGAATATCTGCTCTTGAGTTCAGCAGCCGAACCCGAATCGCAACCTCACTTCGCTGAGGCAGGCTCTGTCATATCAAGCTCAACGAAGTCATCGCGGAACTTGGGCTGACCGAGAGCCCCGAGCTGCTGGAGACCGGCTGGGAGGCCTCGCAGCAGGCGATGCCCGCTGGCGGACCGCCTTTTCTGGGACGGGAGTTCGTTACGGACGCCTGTCGGGCGCTCTTCCTGTCCCCCGAGGTTGCGCAGGCAGCCGCCGCTGCCGCGCGCCGCATCGCGAACAATCCCGCGCTGCGTGCCCTGGCCTGGCACTGCCACTGTCGCCTGTTCCGCTGTCCCGACGGCCCCACGTACAACATCAGGGAGTGGGCACCGCCTCCGGAGGCGGTTGGGGACGATGCCGGGATGCTCTACCTCCTGGTGCTGCTCTCCGGAGTGCCCGGGATGCGGGCGATGCACCAGGCGCGCGGCATCCCGCCGGACATCGTGCGCGACACCCTGGGGCAGATTCAGGACAGACTGGACGCCTATCGCGACGAATACGGCGCGTGGGGCATGACGCCACGCTTCGTGGGATGGTTCATGAACCACCTCACGGGGAGGCTGTACCGGCTGGTCAGGCTTCAGTTCCAGTTCGGCTCTTTCGGCTACAAGCTGCGGGCTTTTCGCCAGCGCAACTCAGGGACCGTCGTTGCACTATCCGAGCCAGGGGTCCAGTATCGGCCCGACGGGCAGATCCAAAGGGGGAACGGCTCCGACGCCGGCGCGTGGGCATCCGACCTGAACATCACGGACCAGGAGATCACGGGCAATCCGATCCTGCCGAGCGGCCGCGCCCTTGAGAGGAATGTGCCCCTCCCGGCCGCGGAGTGGCGGCAAGTCCTCGTGCCGGGCGAGCCGATACTCAACATCCACATTCCCGGCGGCGGGCCTATGGACTTCGATGAATGTGGGCAATCCCTGGAGGCCGTGCCGGGGTTCTTCGCGCGCTATTTCCCGGACCGGCCCTTCGTGGGCATCTGCTGCGGCTCGTGGATACTGAACACTCTGATCCAGGAGTTACTGCCGCCCACCTCGAACCTGGTGCGCTTTCAGCGCGAGGTCTACCTCTTCCCGCTGGGCCTGGACGATCAGAGCATACCGCAGGCCATCTTCGGCGAGATGCCCGAGGACCTCAGCGAGGCGCCGCGCGACACGAGCTTTCGGCGGGCCTGGCTCGACCGGGCCCTTGCCGGCGAGAGCGTGGCTGCGGGCGGGGGCGGTTGCTTCCTCTTCCCGGAGGACCTCAACTGGGGCGCGCAGGTCTATCTCAGCCAGGATTTCCCCTGGCAATGAGAACGGCCGGCAATGGGCAATAGGCAATCGGCAATGGGGTAACGGCACCGTGGCGGGCCCGCCCTGCGAGACGAAGGACACCTAGGTCGGAGCTTCTGCTCCGACTCGCCGTGCCGGCCGTCGCATGAACGAGGTCGGAGCCCACCTTCGCCAAGGCTACGGCGGACAGGCCAGGAACTCCGACCTACGAAACGCTTGCACCTCAGGGAAGTGAACAGAGATGGCTGACGCGATCAACCTGGGCGCATTCGCCTCCGGCGGAGGCACGAACTTGCAGGCGATCATTGACAACTGCGAGGCCGGCAAGATTGACGCGCGCGTGGCCGTGGTCATCAGCGACCGGGCCGACGCGGGTGCCCTGGAGCGCGCGCGCAATCACGGCATACCGGCCGAGCACGTCCCGGTCAAGCGCGATCGCACCGAGCAGTTCCTCGAGGCCGACGCAAGGCACGTGGACCTGCTCCGCGAGCACGGCGTTGACCTCGTGGTCATGGCAGGGTATATGCGTCGCATCGGTCAGGCCGTGCTCGAGGCCTACCAGCACGCGGTCCTGAACATCCACCCCGCGCTGTTGCCCTCGTTCCCCGGCGTGCACGGCCAACGCGATGCCGTCGAGTACGGCGTGCGGGTGTCGGGCTGCACGGTGCACTTCGCCGATCCGGAGTTCGACACGGGCCCCATCATCATTCAGGCGGCGGTGGCTGTCCTCCCCGATGATGACGAGGACGCGCTCGGCGCGCGCATCCTGGACCAGGAGCACAAGGTCTACTCACAGGCGATTCAGTGGTGCGCGGAGGGGCGGCTGACGGTCGAGGGGCGGCTGGTGCGTCTCGACCCTCCTGCGGAGCCGGCGACGCCGCCAACCGCCGGTGTGATCATCTCCCCGCCGATGACCGCCAACCTCTGAGGCAGGCGCACGGTCGGGTCCCGACGCCAGCCGTACGTCGTACGGAGGGCAGGACTTCAGCCAGGAACATCTCCACGTACTGGCTGGGTGCGCAGCCGGTCCGCCGTCAGTGATACGTGCCGCTGCCCGCGCGGTAGTTCCACAACGGCGCCACGAACACCGCGGCCATCAGCGCCCCGCCCGCCCACAGATACATCGCCGGCTCCCAGCCGACCGCGTCCACCAGATAGCCGCTCAGGGCCACGGTGAGCGCGGCCCCCACCGACCCGACCGCATCAATGAACCCGCCCGCGGTGGCGGTGGCCTTGCGCGTCGCCAGGTCCATCGCCATCGTCTGACACATCATCATATCCGGCCCGTAGGTGCAGAAGCCGACCGCCAGCAGATACGCAACCAGCAGCCCGGTCCGGGCCACCGGCACGACCGGGAACAGAGCCGTGAGCACGGCCAGCGCCGCGAGCTGCACGACGATGACCGGCGCGCGCCGTTGCCCCAGCCAGGTGTCGCTCGCGTACCCGGCCAGCAGTATCCCCGCGATCCCGCCGACGAGGATGACCGATGTTACCACCGCGGCCTGCGCGATCCCTGCCCCCTGATCGGCGAGGTAGGCGATGCACCAGATGCCGAAGCCGTAGCGGTTCACGGTGACACCGAAGAAGCTCAGCGCCAGCGCCCAGATGCGCCAGTTGCCCAGCGACTTGCCCAGCACGTACCGCCAGCCGACGAAGTCGTCGCGTTCGGGCCGAGACATCTCCTCTTCGTCCGCGCCTCCGACCGGAGCGCAAGCGCTCCTCTGGGGGATACCCAGCCGAGGGCTTGCCCTCGGTGCCGTATGTCTCTCGACCGGCGGCAGGCCGACCTGCTCCGGCGAGCCGCGCAGCCTCACGAATGTGTGCACCGCCGAGACCGCCAGCAGGCCCGCGGGCACAAAGAACGCCCAGCGCCAGCCGTGATACTGCACCAGGTAGCCGCTCAGGAGGGTGATGAGCAGCGCGCCGGTCGGGTAGTCCGTGCCCCGGATGGCCTGCACTCGTCCGCGCTGGGCGGGTGTGAACCAGTTGGCGATGGTCTTGGCGCACGCGGGCATTCCCGAGGCCTGGAACACTCCGTTCAGGCCCCAGAGCACGATCATCGGCACAACCGGTCGCGACAGCGCAAAGGCCACGTTCAGCGCCGAGGAGGTGAGCATGCCCAGCAGCAACAGATACCGGACGCCGAACCGATCGCTGAGCAGGCCGAAGAATATCTGCCCGAAGCCGTAGCCCAGGAAGAGCGCCATGGTAATCTGCCCCAGGCCGCTCTTGCTGAGCCCAAGTTCGCTCTCCATCGCCGGGAGCGCGGCGGCGATGTTCTGGCGGCAGAAGTAGTAGCTGGCGTAGGTCACGAAGACGGTCAGCACCACGCGCCCCTGACACCGTCTCAGCGGCGGCGCATTTCGGCTCAGACCCACACGCTCGAGCAGGCTCAACCTCGCGCTCCTTCAGGCAGGTCATTCTCGCGCGCCGTCGAAGAGTGCGCGGATTCCACAGGCAAGCCTTGTAGCACATTCGCAGGAGGCGGTCAAGCAACCGGCCTCGGTTTGGGAGGCGACTGAGATGACGGACGTTCACTGCCACGTTCGCTGGCAGGAATGGGACATTGACGAATGGGCTCAGCACTTCGCGTCAATCGGGATTGACCGCGTGTGGGCGCTGGGCTGGGAGTGCTGGTGGAGGCGGATGAGGGGCGAGTACGAGCTGCCCACCTCAGATGTCGAGGAGGCTGCTCAGCGCTACCCGGACCTGTTCGTGCCCTTCTGCTGCATTGACCCGCGCGACGCCGACTTCGACGACCGCTTCGACCGGTACGTCGAGTTAGGTTTCCGGGGCTTCGGGGAGATGAAGCTGCGGCTGTGCATTGACAACTGGGACTGCAAGCGCGTCTATGCGCGCTGCGCGGAGGTGGGCTGGCCGATCCTGTTCCACGTGGACGTCTGCCTGGAGTTGGGTGGGATGTGGTACATGGCCGACGTCTCGCGGCTGGAGGCCATCTTGAGGGAGTTCCCGGACACCAACTTCGTGGGCCACGGCCCCGGGTGGTGGCGCGAGGTCTCCGGCGACGCCGACGAGGCTCCCGACGCGTATCCCAAGGGCCCGGTCACGCCCGGCGGGAGGCTCCCGAGGATGCTGCGCGAGTATGACAACCTGTACGCGGACCTCTCGGCCGGGTCGGGCTACAACGCGCTGACGCGCGACCCGGACTTCGGGCGCGACTTCGCGATCGAGTTCTGCGACAAGCTGATGTACGGCACGGATAACAACGACACAAAGCACCTGGAGCTTCTGAGGGGCTGGGAGCTGCCTCCCGAGGTCTTCGACGCGATCATGGAGACCAACGCCCGCAAGCTGGTGCCGTGAAGGAGGAATCCCGGTATGAGCATCAACCTCGTCGTAGTTGGCTACGGCAGCGCGTATGGGATGGGCCATCATCACGCCAACTGGGCCAGAGAGACCAAGGGGATCGAGCTGGTCGGCGTCTGCGAGCCGGACGCCGAGCGCCGCCGGCTCGCGGCTGAAACGGAAGAGGTCCCGACCTACGAGAGCATTGACCAGGTGGTCGCGGAGGACAAGGTGGACATGGTGGCCCTCGTCGTCCCGCACGATCTGCACGCACCGCTGGCCATCCAGGCGATGAACGCCGCCAAGCACGTCATCACCGAAAAGCCGATGTGCGTGACCGTCAAAGAGGCCGACGCTATGATCGCCGCCGCGCGCGAGAATGACGTGACGCTTACCGTCTATCAGAACCGGCGCTGGGACGCGGACTTCGTGACCGTCAAGCACCTCATTGACCAGGGCGCGCTGGGCGAGGTCTTCTCGATCGAGGCGGCGGTCGGGGGGTTCCGCCCGCAGGGCGGCTGGCGGCGCTATGAGAAGCACGGCGGCGGGATGCTGCGCGACTGGGGCGCGCACGTCATTGACCAGCTAGTGCAGATCGCCGGCGGCGGGGCCGAGCGCGTCTACGCGCAGTTCGAGCACCGAGTCTGGACCGACCTCATGGATGTGCCGACGCACGTGAAGGTGTTGCTCACCTTCCCCTCGGGCCTCTGGTGCGAGGCGGAGCTGACCAACAACGCCCACGCGCCGAAGCCGCGCTGGCGCGTGCTGGGCGAGAAGGGCGGGCTGATCAAGCAGTCGGGCGGCGGCGGGACGGTGCAGTTCTTCAGCAGCGTCGCCGGGCAGGACGCGGTGGCCGAGGTGAAGTGCCTGGAGCCTGAGTTGTCGGAGCTGTATGCGAACGTGGCGGCACATATCCTCGACGGCGACGAGTTGATCGTAAGGCCTGAGAACGTGCGCCACACGGTCGCCATCTTCGAGGCGGCCTACGAGTCCGCGGAGACGGGCCAGGCTGTCGCCCCCGCG
>CBFDBV010000292.1:0-6234 GCA_965603135.1 uncultured bacterium | reverse complement strand
CACCACAACCTCTCTGTGTTCGGGTTATGGTGCCCTCGGGTTACAGCGACCGAAGCCGTCAGCGGGCCATAACTGGCCCTCTGCGCCGGTGACGGTCAGCAATCGATATTGTTGACACGAGGAGTGTGTGTCTATAAGCCGAGTTATGCACACACGCAGTCCCCGACTGTGCAGGTCGCGCTGGCCCCATGGGCACACTGGTTCAGATGGTTATTGACCGCTACGGCTCCCCGACAGCAGATTCTGATCCGTCAACAGGCTAATTCCTCGCAGCGCCCGCCGTACCTTCATCAGGCATGAACGGCTGCAGGTCAGATGGCCCGGCGGCTCGCATTGCACGCACGGTGCGCGTGGGCGCATATCTGTCGTTGTGCCTCGTCGAGACGTGGGCGGACCTGCGCAGCGACCGTGGCGCTGACCCATAGGGTTGGGCCTACGACAGGCGACAGCTCGCGCACGGTCGGCTCAATCGCCTTACACGCGACCAAGTCCCAGCGGACGCTGGTACAACAGCGTGGTGGGAGCGGGTAAGCGAGCCGCCAATGTCCATAGAGCCGCTTCCAGGGGCACCTTGTGTTGGGGCGACGGCGATGCCGCAACCTCCGTTGGGCCACGTCGCACTGCGGTTGCAGTCGGCCCAACACCACGTCGGGGTGCACCTTGGCTGGGAGGCTTGCCGCGTACGAAATGTGCCGAGGCCGAGCAACTGACAAGACGGTCGCCGTGCGGTTCGCGATCTGCTGCTCGCGGCGCCTGCGGGTACGGCGAGGGCCGAGTGGCGTCGCGCCCGGCGCGTAAGAGAGATTACTGACCGGGAGCTGCGCTGACCAACTCCACCTCAGCCTCCCCAGCCCGTTGGTGATCCGCTCGCGCGTGCCACGCTCCTTCCTCATGACGGCCCCCTTCACGCATCCGAGTTCTCACGTACCGACGCCCCATCTAGCCCCCGCCCCAGAGGCAGATAACCTGTCCCGCAGACAGGCCAACGGCGACGCCGTCGCGAAATGGCGTCTCTGATGGTGGGGCTTCGGCAGGCCAAGCATGTGCGTAAGGAGACCGCGATCATGGGCGAGCTGCGACGGTTGATGGCGCTGACGCTGGTGATGCTGCTGCCGTGCATGGCGCATGCCCAGGAGCCCCTGGTGGTGGCGAAGGACGGCCGGGCGCTGGCGCAGATCGTGACGGCCGACAGGGGCGGCGTTGCACAGTTCGCCGCGCAGGAGCTCAAGCGCTACCTGGACGAGACCACGGGTACGGAGTTCGAGATCGTGGCCGAAGCGGCAGCCTCGCCGAGAGTATTCGTGGGCAGGTGCCAGGCCTCCGATGTGGCCGGGCTCGATGTGAGTCGGCTCAAGCGCGACGGCTACTACCGGGGCGTGGTGGGCGACGACCTGTTTCTGCTGGGACGTGATGCCGACGGGCCTGTCAAGATGCTGCGTTACCATTACAACGAAGTCGGGACGCTATTCGCCGTCTATGATTTCCTGGAGGATGTGTGCGGGGTGCGGTGGATGAAGGCCGGTCCGCACGGCGAGGTCGTGCCGAAGATCCCCACGCTTGCGGTCGAGCGCGCGATGGTGAAGGAGGAGCCCTTCTACCTTGACCGCAGCTTGTCGCAGTTCGGCCTGCACGGCTACGACTACCCCGATGCCGACAAGCATGCAACGCTGTCCGAGCAGAGCGCCTGGCATGAGCCGGACAGAGAGCTGCTTGGCTTCCGCCTGCGCTGGGAGACGCAGAAGTTTGTGGCCGGCTGCCACTCGTCGCACTACCTGGAGTTCGATGAGCGGTTCGCCGACGAGCATCCCGAGTGGTTCGTGCTGCTCAAGAACGGCGAGCGCGGCATCAACATGCCGCGTGGGTCGTACCTGTGCTACTCCCACCCGGGCGTCATCCAGGCCTTCGCCGACGATGCTCGGGCCTATTTCAGCGGCCAGCCACCGGAGAGCCGGGGCCTGAAGACCTGGCGCAAGTGCGGTTACGGCGACGAGTTCATGGTGGACCCGCACGACTCGTACCCGTACTGCCAGTGCGAGGACTGCCAGCGCGTGTTCCGGGCCGACCCGGAGCAGGACTTCTCGGAGATCATCTTCGGGGCGGTGGCGAAGATCGCCGAGGCGGTGTCTGACTTCGAGGGCAAGTACATCACGACGCTTGCGTATGGCCCCAAGCGCAAGCCGCCAAAGACGGTGGTCCTGCCCAAGAACGTGCGCGTGCGGCTGTGCGTGCGGGGGCCGATCCACCACACACTACCCGGGTCGCGCACGGAACAGATGGCACTGATCAAGCAGTGGAGCGAGCGCATGGAGGGCGACCTGGTGCTGTGGCTCTACACGAACGCCGCGCGGCCTGGGGGCAAGATACCCGGTGTGCCGGAGGTTGAGCCGCACGCCATCGGCGAGTTCCTGCGGGCGGTGAAGCCCTATGTGATGGGGGCGTACTTCGAGAACGAGTCCACGGCCGAGACGTTCAGGTTTCTGGACGAGTACGTGACCATGAAGCTGTTGTGGAATCCCGACCAGGACGTGGACGCGCTGCTGGAGGACTACTTCACGAGCTTCTACGGCTCGGCGGCCGAGCCCATCAAGCAGCTCTACGCAAAGCTCGAGGAGCTGTGGCGCAAGACCTACACGCTCTACGGCGGCGACCATCCGCGCTACGCCAGCCGCATCGATCTGTGGGAGAAGGTCTACACCGAGCAGGAGCTGTCGGCGCTGGACGAGCTCGTGAAGCAGGCCGAGACGCTGGCGAAGGGTGATCAGGCATACGAGTGGCGAGTGGCGCTCGTCAGGGACGAGATGCTCGGCAGGCTGCACGCCAACCGCCACGAGTACGAGCGAACACTGGGCGTGGCGAAGCAGACCGAGACGACATGCTACCGCGCCCAGGTTGAGCCCGGCCATGACGGACTGCTGCCGTTGCAGGCGTGGGACGACGTGCCGCACGAGGTGCTCGGCCCGGCCATGACCACGGAGAAGCTGTACGTTCTGACCCGCTACAAGACGCAGTGGACGCCCGATGCGTTACACCTCCTGATCGAGTGCGAGGATCCGGACCTGGCGAGCAGCGCCACGGCCGTGGACCGTGAGGTGGATGACCCCAACCTGTGGAAGGACCAGACCGCCGAGTTCTTCGTGACCTACCACGACGAGCGGATCATGTCCGAGGCCCAGTACCAGGTGCTCATCAACGATCGGGGCGTGATCGCCGACCACAGCCGGGCGCTGGGCGAGAGCGACTGGAGCTGGAGCAGCGAGGCGGTCGTGAAAGTCAGTCGGGACGAACACGGCTGGCACTTGCGCGTGGCGGTGCCGCTCGACGCGCTGGGGATCGCGGATCCCATGAAGATCGGACGCGTGTCGTTCAACGTGGTCCGGCATCGCCCGCGCCGCGGTCAGGAGCCGCAGTACTACGCGTGGGCCCCGGCCTCGCAGAAAGGCGGCTGGGGTGAGTCAGTGCGGCACGGGCAACTCGTCTTCAGCGAGGACGTGCCTCCTCCCGTGCCAGTCAACTTGCTCAGGAACGGGGCGCTGGATGAGGCGAACGAGAAGGGCCAGTGGTTCGCGGAGTGGCTGGTGCCCAGTGACAACAGGGACAATATCTTCCGCGACGAGGAGGTCCGCTGGGATGGCGCGGCGGCGTTGCGACTCGAGGCGAAGGAGCCAGAGACGGTAACGCTACTCCAGTACCTGGAGCCGCTCAAGCCGGGAACTGCTTACCGCTTCAAGTGCAAGGTGAAGACCGAGGACATCCAGGCCGATGAGCCGGGGCACAACGGAGCGTACGTGAACTTCTACGCGCCGGGCTTCAACCGCTTTGTGCCCATGCAGGCCCTGACGGGGACGACCGACTGGCGCAACGTCGAGTTCGAGGCCACCACCGCACCCGCCGACAAGTGGCCGGAGGAGCCGAAGTTCTACGTACGCCTGAAGATTGCGGGCTGCACAGGTACCGCGTGGTTCGAGGAGGCGAGCCTCGTCGAGGTGCAGCGGTGACACAGCGCGGCAGGCCCCCTGGCGGTGTGGGGCGAAGGACTCCCCGGGCGGCTCACGTGAGCCGCCTGGCCGACAGAGCGCCGTGCCCGCCAGATGTGATGAAGGAGGCAGGTCATGCCTGCGAGATACCTTGGGCTGATGCTCGCCGCGCTGATGCTGGCGGTCGCATGTGAGCGCAGCGACACTCAGCAGGACCAACCGGGACAGGACGCGGGCGAGGAGGTCGCCATGACCAAGGCTGACTACCACCCCCTGATGGGTGGATGCGGGGGCGTGTACTTCCTCGCCGAGCCCGGTGAGCTTGTCGTCGAGGTGCGCAAGCGCGACCGCAACGCTCGCAAGACCGTCTGCGAGCTGCGCGCGATACTCGTTGGCCCCGACCGGGAGGTGCTCCAGGAGGCCTTCATCCCCGACGACGGCCAGGAGGCCGGATCCGGCCTCGGCCCGCCGCAGACCGTGACCCTCAGGACGCCCGTCGAGAGGCCCGGCATCCATGCGCTCAACATCACTGTGTCGCGAGACCGCTACGGGCAGAACATGGTCTGGGGCTTCCGCACCAACTGCCCGAAGTACCTCGTCGAGACGGCGCGGGGCCACAAGGACGAGCGCCACCAGGAGCCGATCGTGCTCGAAAGTCCCGGCACGCCGGGGGTGGTCTGCTTCCATCCGCGTCAGGGCGAGTTCGGCATGGAGCTGACCGGCCTGCCGGAGGCCTCAGCGCCGCCGACCGTGCATGACGCCAACGGCGAACAGCTCGGGATCCTGACTCTGGAGGCCGGCGGTAAGGCCACCTGGACCGCCCCCGCTGACGAGCATCGCGATGCCATCCCCTGGCAGCTACGCCTGCCCGCCATGAGAGCTACGATCAACATTGACGGGCTGACGCGCTGGGGTAACGCCGAGCCGATCTACAACGCGTGTTACTGGTCGCCGGATCCTGACTCGTGGTTCCCCTTCATCGAGAACCGCTGGCTGCTCACGCCGTACCGGATGACCGTCTACGGTGAGCCGGGCACGTCGGGCGAGGTCGTGCTGCAGGTCCACAACAACGCGCTGCACGAGCGCGAGTTCGCCCTGAGCCTGGAGTTCCCCGATGGTGAGTGGCCGGTGGAGGTCAGCCCCGCGAGGCCGTCGGTGCCCGCGCGACGAGGGGCGTCGGTGTCGGTGCGCTACTCGGTCCCTGAGGGCGAGGGACCGCATGCCTGCCGTATCCGGGTGACCCCGGCCGACACTCCGTCGGTCTCCACCTGGTCAACCCTCACGGTCAGGCCCGGCGAGGCGGCCACCGCCAGGCCGCTGGACACGCCCATCCAACTCACGCCCTACCGCCACGAGAACGAGCAGTTCGGCTACCTGCCGGACTACCCCCTCGACAGTCAGGTGTACTTCGACCCGGACAATCGGCCGTACATGCGCGTCGGCAATGGCATCACCACCTGGCGCGACGGCGAGTGGGTCCGGACCGACATCGGCGAGGCGGTGACCTCGCACCCCGAGGGCTTCGAGGGCCAGTCGGTTCGCCTGGCCTCGACCAAGATCGCCTTCGATGGCGACGGCGACGTCTACCTGCCGGCGGTCTGCGCGGGCAGGAACGCCCTGCTGCATTCGCAGGACGGCGGGCAGACCTTCGCCGCCTACGAGATCCCCGGCGACAGAGGGGGCCTGGACATAGAGCAGTTCTCCGGGCAGAACGCGCCCGAGGGCCCGCCCCCCTTCGTGCGTTTCCGGCGGACGGCCAAGGACCCGAAGATGAAATGGCGCAGCCTGAATGACCTCGAGCTGTTCGTGCCCAGCAAGGTGGACGGTCGCATCGAGATCGGGGAGCCGATCCTGATCACGCGGCAGTGCATTGGCCTGTCGGCGCACTCGGGCATGCCCTCCTCAGTTGTTTCCCAGGGCTCGAAGGTGCACGTGGCCTGGGGCGAGGCCACCGATCCGGCCGAGGAGGCGCCCGGCGTTCCCACGTACGTTGTCACCTTCGACCGCCAAAGCGGCGAGTTGGGGGGGCCGGCGCTGATCGGCTACGGCCCGCCGGCCAATGATGGGCACAACTCGCCAAGCATCACGATGGACGGCGACGGTTACCTCCACGCGCTGATCGGCACGCACGGCAGGCCCTTCCAGTACTGCGGGTCGGAGGCCCCCAATGACGCGGGTGGGGGCTGGTCTGAGCCGCTGACCGCCGGTGAAGGGCTGAACATGACCTACATCGGCCTGGTCTGCGGGGAGGACGGCACAC
>CBFDBV010000291.1:0-6246 GCA_965603135.1 uncultured bacterium | reverse complement strand
GGGGAGGGGCAGGCGAAGACAAATGAGTCAGGCCAGTTCTCGTCCCGTGGCCCGAAAGGATGGTGGATCATCATGCGCTCCGGCATCCTGACGGCAGTCCTGGTCGTCTTCGCCGCGTCGGCAGTCTCCGGCCAGCAGCAGAACATGATCCCCAACGGCGACTTCAGCGACGGGCTCAAGGGCTGGATCAAGTTCAACGCGGAGACGGTCCCGGAGCTGGATGAGGCGGACTATCACAGTGCGCCCGCGTCACTGCGGCTGCCGCCGGCGGCCTCGCGGGTGTGTATGAAGACCACCGAGTACTCGTTCCAGGAGCCGCTGCCGACCGCGGTCACGGGCGTGGCCTGGGTCAAGCACTCCGGGGCGAAAGCGGGCTCCAAGGTGGGCCTGGACCTCAAGATCATCTTCGAGGGTGGCGATGAGACCTGGTTCCTGCCACCGAGCCTGATGCTGACCGCCTCGGAGAAGGATCGCTGGCTGGAGAAGACCGGCACCTATGTGGCGCCGCCGGGCAAGAAGATCGCGGCGGTCGGCGCCTTCTGCGTCAACTACGAGTCCGGCGCGACCGCCTGGTACGATGATGTCGAGGTCTACGGGCACGTGACGCCCGAGACGGTCCACGAAGTCGCCGTCCTCTATGCCAGGACCGCTGACGAGCCGGCTGCGAAGCGCGTCTCGGAGGCGCTGGCCGCCGCGGGCATCGAGCACGACATCCTGCCTTTCTTCGCCGACCTGGAGCCGCTGAAGCTCGTGGCGGCGCCGACCTGGACCGAGGATGACCGCTGCTACTTCCGCCTGAAGGTCTTTCACTACCTGGGCGGGCGGGTGGTCCTATGTGACCTGGCGGAGCAACGCTGGGCCCGAGCGCTCGCGCGGTACTTGTGGGATGACAGTCCGAGCAAGCTCACCGAGCCTCAGACCCTCAGCACCGATGGCCGAGCCGCGCACCTCAAGCTGGAGGAATGTGACCCGGCGCAGTTCGGGGCGCTGGCGAAGAAGATGCTGGCAACGGATGTCGCCCTGCCCGAGGAAGTGCCCGCGCTGGACTGCGGGCCGAAGGAAGCGTACTCGCTGCGCGAGGGCGCGCTCTACGTGGGCGAGGAGCCGCTGCTGTTTCGGGCGATGGGGACCTACGCTGTGAATGGCACTCGCTTGCTCGCTCAGCACGAGGCCAACTTCGCGCACTACGAGGATCTGGGGCTCAACGGCCTGGTCATTTACCTGAGCTACGAGACGCCCGTCGAGCATCTGCGCGCAGTGCTGGACGCCGCCTGGCAGCACGGCCTGCGGGCGATGGTCTGGCTCTACGGCCCCCCGGCCAGCCCGTACACTGAGAAGCCGCTCAAGGACGACTGGCTGCTCAAGTTCCTGGCGCTGCGCCGCCATCCGGCGTGGCTGGGCTGGATAATGTGCGACGACACCTTCGATCGCTACTACCCGTTCGTGCAGCGGACCTCGCAGGTGCTGCATCGCTACGACAGGAGCAACCTCATCACCACCACCTCGATGGACTTCCGCTGGGCCGACCGTCTCACCGCGGAGACCTGGAGCCAGTGGAAGGAGCTGCTCGACTTCCCGCTGACCTATCTCTATCCGCTTCAGAAAGGCCGGACTTTCGGCGGCTACGAGGACATCGAGGGCGGGCTGGAGGATGTGCAGCGGCTGTCCGAGAACGTCAAGCGCATCTGGGGCGAGCCGGTCTACATACAGCAGTGGTGCCAGGCGCACATGCAGGGCTTCTCGTATGACAAGGTCGGGCTGGCGCGCGGCTCGACCTTCATCCCCACCTGCGAGCAGCAGCGCCTGCTGACGTATATGATGCTGACCGCCAGCACGCGCGGCATCCTTTACTTCAGCAGCTACGGGCTCGCGGACAGCGCGCTGGGGATGGGCCGGCGGGCCGAACTCGGCCTCCTCTGGGGCGAGCTGGAGCCGGTCCAGGACATCGTCGCCGCGGGCGGGATTCTCTCATGTGAGACCTCTGAGCCGCAGGTCGAGGCCGCCGCGTTCACTCGTAACGGCGAGACCGTCGTGCTCGCCCTCAAGCACGGGGAGGACTACAACCGCTACGTATGCGATGCTGTGGTCGAGGACCTGCGCATACAGCTTTCCGCGCAGGTCCCCGAGGGAGCGCGCTGCCTGCGCCTCGATGTCGTGGAGCCGGTGGACGTTCCCCTCGCGCCGGACCGCAAGGGTGTGACGCTGGAAACGCTGGATGTCACGGCGGCGCTGCTCATCACGGCCGCTGCGGAGCGCATCAGCGGCTTGGCCGCCCATCGCGAGCAGTGGGCGCAACTCGCGGCCCGGCTGGCGCTGACGGCCGCCGCGGACAAGCTGGCAAAGACCGAGGTCGTCGGCAGCCGACTGGAAGGGTGGCTGGGCGCGGACTTTGAAGAGGCCATCCAGCGCGGCAACGAGGCGTTCGCCGAGGCTGTCCAGGATTACGAGGGCGGGCAGTATGCCGAGGCGGTGAAGGAGGCACGCCTGGCCTTGCGCGGGTGGCGCGCGGCACAGGCGACGGCGATTCGCTGGGCCGAGGCCGAGCACGAACGGCGGGGGCTGGACGAGGGGGCGCTGCTCAAGCTCAACATCTTCCCGGCGCTGCCCAAGTTCGTGGAGCTTTACTGCGATGGCCCCGAGATCGAGCCGGGGGCGATGCGCGCCGAGGTGCGCGAGCGCCTCGCCCAGCACGACTTCCTGGTGCGCGAGCCTAAGGTCGAAGCCGAGCAGTGACGACCTCCGGGGTCTCGGCGCTCTGCCTTGCCGTTGTCGCTTGTGTCCGTGGCGCTAGAGCAGGTCCCGGTGGTTCTCGTAGACCTTCCTGATGGCGTCGGCGAAGGCTTGGACGTAGCCCTCCGGCGGGTCAATCATCGTTGGGATCGCCAGGATGCGAGGGATGATCTCCTCGGCCTTCGGCAGGTCGCCGCGCTTCGGCGCGACGTAGCCCTGGCTGAGCGAGATCGCGCCGCGGCCGTCGTCGTAGTAGGCCATCCCGGCATCGTACGGCGGCGTGATGTGCCAGCCCTCGTAGCTACGCCCGGCGAGGCTGGCGCCCTCGGCGATGACGGCCTCCTGGAACCTCTCCGCCGGCAGTCCGCCGACCGCATCGGGCTGGTAGATGATCCGCATGTGCCCGTAGTAGCCGGCGTTCTTCGCCTTGGGATACTCCTTGACGGGCTTCAGCGCGGGAACATCCTCCAGCAGGCCCAGAAGCTCATCGTAGTTCTCCTGAACGCGCCGGTTGCGGTACGCCAAGGCATCCAGCGCCACCGTCGCAATGCAGACCGACAGGTTGGTGATTCGGAACTTCACCATCGCCCAGGCCGCTCGCGTCAGCCGGTTGAGCGGCTCCTCGGTCAGCTCATCCTGGAGGTTGTACCGGTTCAGATGGCCCATCGCCAGGATGCGCTCGTAGTAGTGCCGGTTGTTCGTCGCGACCACACCGCCCTCGCCCGCGGCCACCGGCTTGCCGCCGGGCGCCCCGCCCTGCATCGAGAAGCAGCCGACATCGCCGATCGAGCCGATGAGCTTCCCATCGTAGGTGGCCCCGTGCGAGTGCGAGCAGTCCTCGACCACGGTCAGGTCGTGCTCGCGCGCGAACTGCATAATCGGGTCCATGTCACAGACTGCGCCGAACAGGTGGGGCACGAGGACGACCCTGGTGCGGTGGGTCAGCCGATTGGGCAGATCGGCCGGGTCCAGGCAGAGCGTCTCAGGGTCAATCTCGCAGAACATCGGCCGCGCCCCCAGCAAGGTCGCCGGGCCGAAGCTGCAAATCCAGTTGTAGGTCGGCGTGATCACCTCGTCGCCCGGGCCGACGCCGACGGCAAAGAAGGCGGCCAGCAGCGTGGAGGTGCCGTTGTTCTGCGGTAGCACGTACTCGGTGCCGGCAACTTGCTCCCTGAACTCTTGCTCGAACTCCAGCGCGATGGGATGGCTGGTGTCCGAGAAGGCGCGCTCCCGGATGATGCGCTCGCACAGCGCCAGCTCGCGCTCATAGTCGGGTGCCCATGTCTCTCGCCGGTCGAACTTGCACACCGGCTCGCCGCCCAGCAGCGCCAGCTTGCTCATCCCTCGGCCTCCCTGGTGACCTCGACCTTCCCGTCCTTCATCACCATCAGAACCTTCTCTTCCTGGTAGGGCAGAGAGATGTCATCGAGGGGATTGCCGTCAACTATGATCACGTCGGCCTGCTTGCCCGGCTCGAGCGTGCCGAGCTTGCCGAGGATGCCCAGGGCATCGGCGCTGGTGCGGGTGGCCGCGACGATTGCCTCCATCGGCGACAGGCCGCAGTCCACCAGCTCCATCATTTCATGCGCGGCATCGCCCGGGCCGCCGTCGGTGCCGACGGCGATGGTGATGCCCATCTCGTGGGCCTTGCGCACGCCTTCGCGGTGCGAGGCGTGGGCGGCCTTCGTCCGCTCGGCGATCCACGGCGAAAGGCTCTCTCGCGAGAAAGAGGTCTCGCTGGTTATGTAGAGCGTGGGGACGAAGAACAGATTCTTGGCCAGGATGCCCTCCAGCCCCTCGTCATCTATGTAGGAGCCGTGGTGGATCGCATCGCAGCCGACCTGGATTGAGTTGTTGATGCCGGGCTGAACGTGGGCGTGAACGGCCACGCGCCGGTCCCATGCGTGGGCCTCGTCCACGAGGGCGGAGAACTCCTCCATCGTGTAGTTGCGCCAGCCCATCGCCTCGGCCGCCCACTGAAAGCCGCCGCTGGCGGCGGTCTTGATGAAGTCCACGTCGGCCTCGACCATCTGCCGGACGCCCTTGCGAACCTCCCAGGGCCCGTCGGCGGTGACGCCGGCGACGTTCCCGTCGGTCCGCTTGAGGTGTCCGTTGGTGCAGCCGACCACGGCGCCCACCACGTAGCGCGAGCAGCCCGCCACCTGGCCCTGCTCGATGGCCTCCCGGAGCGCGACCCCGCCCGGGCCGCTGGTCACTCCCGCCACGGTGGTCCCACCGCGCATCAGGCAATCTCGCAGGCGCTTCTGCGCGGCGAAGTGAAAGCCCACGTGCATATGCACGTCAATCAGCCCCGGCATCACCGTCATGCCGGCTGCGTCTATCACCTCGGCGTCCTCCGGGACCGGCACAGCTTCCGCCTCGCCGACGCGCTCGATATTGTCCTCGTCCACGAGCACGATGCCCGGCTCGATGGGATCGCTCCCCGTGCCGTCAATCACCCTTCCGCCAACGATCGCCTTCCTGCTCACGGTTCGGCCTCCTCAGTCTTGCGCCAGCCAGTACACCGCGTTGATGAGCAGCGCGGCCTCCTCGGGGCTGATCTCCTCCAGGTACTGGTACTTGGCCTCAACCTTCTCCGTCTTGCAGCCGATGTTGATGCCGGAGAGGACGACGTGGCCCTGACCGATGTCGCCGGCCACGACCGTGGCATCGCCGCCAAGGTTGCCCTGTCGCTCGCTGACTACGACCGCCGTCCCCTGCGCCCCCGGCTTGAGCTTGATGTAGTCGGCGAAGCCGGACTGGAACTGCTGCCCGACTACCATCTTGGTCGCGTTGAAGTAGATCGCGAAGGCCGGGTTCTCTGCCTTGTCGGGGTAGCGGTCACGCAGGGCCTGGCCGCTGGCGACCGGGTGATCTGCCGCCACCTTCATCGCGGTGATGGGCACGTGCTCGGGGGCCTCGGCTACCTCGGGGAACATGGCGTGACTGACCTGCGCAAAACCAACCGAGTGATGGATGAGCATCGCGCCGCCGCCCGCCTCGACGAAGCTGCGCACCTCGGCCTCCCAGCTCTCACTCAGGTTGGGTGCGGGCTGGCTTGTGCCCATGTTGGGCACGATGACGACCTCGTAACGGGCCAGGGCGTCAGCCTTGAGGTCCTCGACGTACTCGACCACCAGGTCCTCCCGCTTCTCGAGCGCGGTCACCATCGGCACCGCGCCCAGGTCGCAGCCCCCGAGCGGCGACCTGAGGTTCTTGAGCACCGCCACGTAGATATTGGTCGGGTCCTTCTTGGAGGGCTCGGCGCTCACCTTCGGCTTGGGCTGGAGCCTGAGGAACTCGGTGCCGGGGTGAAGCGAACGCTGGATCGACTCCAGCGCCTCGGGCTGTGTGCCCTCGGACACCGCATAGTCGCCCGGCGCCGCCAGCAGGTAGAAGTTGACGCTCTCCGGCCCGACCCTCACGGGCACCTTGCCCGCGAACTCCGAGACGCGCCCGCGCTCGATCTCGATGATGCGCGCGCCCTCAGCCGCGGGGACGCCGCTCAGCGTGATA
>CBFDBV010000290.1:0-6254 GCA_965603135.1 uncultured bacterium | reverse complement strand
CATAAGGCGCCGGATATGCTGCGAATAATGGACGCGCTCGCTGACGACGGCCTGCGCCTGTGCCCGGATACCGGCAACTTCACCCTCTGGCGTCAGGACGAGGTAGAGGCGGTCAGGATGCTGCTCCCATACTCGGCGCACTTCCACATCAAGGACTACGGCGACCTGTGGGAAGAGGACGGCAGTTTCCGCGGCAGGGAGTTCGTGCTGGGCGAGGGGATCACGCCGATGGACGAGATCTTCGCCCTGATCAAGGGCTCGGACTTCGACGGCGTCGTGGCCTGGGAGCCGGGCCCTCACGACGAGGCCGAGATCGAGCAGAGCGTGAAGAAGCTGCTGGAACTCATCGGGTAAGGCGGGCAAAGGGCAAGGGGCAAAGGGGAACGGCAAACGGCAGGGCTCACCGGAGACACGAAGATGCTCAGAGTCACAGCTAGCACGGTGGTGATGGTGGCGGTCATGCTCGGCGGGTGCGGGAGTTCGCACCGCGCGGCCACCGAGTGGCTCACCCTCACGCTCCACGTCTCCAACACCTCACCGCAAGTCGGAGAGAGCGTGACCCTCCGCCTGACGGTGGCGAACACCACAAACGCGCCCCAGTCGGTCATCTTCGCCACCGGCCAGCGGTACGATTTCAAGGTGCGCGATGCCGACGGCGAGATAGTCTGGCGGTGGTCACACGGGATAGGGTTCGTGCAGGCGATGAGCCGAGAGACGCTCAAGCCCGGCGAGAGCTGGGAGTTTACGGCAACCTGGGACCTGCGCGACAACGAGGGCACCGCGGTCGCGCCCGGCAACTACACGGCGCAAGGGGACTTGGTGTGCACCACGCCCGCCGGGACCGAGGCCCTGACGGTCACGATCGGGCCGGCTGGCTAACACGGGAGACCTGCCGCACACCACCACCGGCGGGGCTGAAGCCCCGCCCTCCGTACGGACCGCGGAACGGCCCGCGACGCCCCATCACCGGCGGGGCTTCCCCCTTCGCCAAGGCTACGGGGGACAGGGAAGCCCCGCCCTCCGCACGGCCGGCAGTACGGCCGGCAGGGAGTGGCCCTACGCCAGGCTGCGGAGGTCCACGAGCTGGGAGAGTTCGATGCCCGCCAGCTTCATCACCCGCCGGCACCAGTAGCTGCTGCCCACCGCACCCGCCGAGTGTGCGTCCGAACCCACCACGATACGGTAGCGACGACAGTAACCACAGCAACGACAGCGACGACAGCTACGGCAAGCGACGCACAAGCCCTCGGCTCAGGCCAAACTGCGCAGGTCCACGAGCTGGGAGAGTTCGATGCCCGCCAGCTTCATCACCCGCCGACACCAGTAGCTGCTGCCCACCGCCCCCGCCGAGTGTGCGTCCGAACCCACCACGAACTTGACGTTCTCGCGGCCGAAAATCGTGAGCAGGCCCGCATACTGGCGCGTGAACTCCCCCACCGAGAGATCCGGATACCACCAGTACATCTGGTTCATTATCTCAAAGGCGACCTCTTCATCAAACATCAGCCGCGCCAGCTCGCGCAACCGCGACCGCGGGAGATCCTCAGGATAGAAGACCGCCTGGAACCTGCCGAGATTGAAAGGATGCGCCAACGCGTGAACCACGCCGCCCCTCACAACACTCCCGTAAGCCTGGAAGACGTTGTCCAGCACGCGTGAGGGATCGGCAGGCACCTCGCTGCCAATGCCCTGGGTGCGACCGCCGAAATCGGCCAGGATGAACTTCAGGCGGCGCGCGTGGTCGGGAGCGACGCTCAAGTGCCCCTCGGGATCCAGGATCGTACACTCGGCACCAGGCAGCACCGTGACCTGAGCGCGCTCCGCGGCCCGCTGAATGTCGTGCAGACGCTCGCCCAGGTCCGTCGTGTCGAGCTGGATGTGATCGGTGATCGCGACGCACTCGAGACCGACCGCCTCCGCCGCGCGCACGTTCTCGAGCACGGAGTTGCGGCCGTCAGAGAAGGTCGTGTGCGTGTGAGCATCGTGCGGTGGGACCGGGCGCGGCAGATCGTCCGTGCCCCCGCGCCGTCGCACTATGACACCAGCTTTCTCATCCGCTCCAGAGCCGCCCGCGCCGCCTGCTCGGGCGCATCCGCGATGTCGAAGAGGTCCACCGTCAGATAGCCCGCATAACCGGCGCCGCGGAGCGCCGCCAACACCGCCGGCAAGTCCATGTCGCCCTCGCCAGGCACCAGGTGGCGATGCTTGCCGCGCGGCATGTCCTCGAAGTGCGTGTGCGCGAGATGTGGGGCCAGCCCGGCGATGGCTCCTGGCACGTCCGGCTCCGTCAGGAACGCATGGCCCACGTCCAGGTTCACCTTCAGCAGCGGCGACTGCGCCCACTCGATGAGGCCCTGCATCTCGGAGCAGTCCGAGATAAGCAGGCCCGGCTCAGGCTCAACGGCGAGCGTCACGCCCACCTCCTCTGCAGCCGCAAGCTGGGCCCGCAATCGATCGCGGAACTGCTGCTCCAGGTCCTCGGGAGCCCCAGGCCCGGGCCGAGGTGAGTTCACGACGAGCACGTCCGCGCCAAGCTCCAGCGTCAGAGCAACCGCGCGTAAGGCCCGCCGCCAGCGGACCGCCAGCTCGTCGCGGTCGCCATGATAGCTCACCGAGGCCACCTCCAGCCCAAGCTCGGTGGTCAACGCAACCAGCCGGTCGCACCGGGCCGGCGTCAACTCCTCCGGGATGCAGTCCGGATGCTCCAGGCAGACCTCGACACCATCATAACCCACCGAGGCGATCGAGCGCAGCGCGTCCTCGATACCGACCCGGCGATACCCCGCCGTGCGGAAACCGATGCGTTCGGGCATAATTACCTCCTGCCACCGCGGGCAATGGGCAATGGGCAATAGGGAACGACTCACGGCAGCTACGACAGCTACACAAGCAACGACAGCCAGCGACAAGAGGTCGCGGGCGAGTTGGGCAACCCGCCCTCCTTTCGGACAAGCTGCCTTGCGCATTGCCTATTGCCCATTGCCCGCCGTCCCACGCCAGCCGTGCTCGCCGACCAGCGGCACAAAGATGCACGCCATGCCGTCCTTGTGATGCACGCCAGCACCCCTGCGCACGCACACCACCAACCGCTGACTGAAACGTCCACCCACCGGCGCCACCAGACGACCACCATCAGCAAGCTGCTCCATCAAAGGCTCCGGGACCTCGGGCGCACCCGCCGCTACAATGATGCGATCATACGGCGCATGCTCGGGCAGACCCAGACTGCCATCGCCCGCCACCACCTCGACATTGTCATAGCCCAGCTCCGCCAACACCGCCCCGGCGCGGTCCGCCAGCACCTCAACGATCTCCACCGCCCAGACGCGCTCGCATAACTCCCCCAACAGCGCCGCCTGGTAGCCGGAACCGCCGCCGATCTCCAGAGCCGTCAGCTCCGGGCCCGTGCGAAGCGCCTGGAGCATCGCGGCCACCATATACGGCTGTGAGATGGTCTGCCCCTCGCCAATGGGCAAGGCGCGATCGTCGTACGCAGACGGTCGCTGCGCGCGCGGCACGAAGCGCTCGCGAGGGACCTTCGCCATCGCGTCCAGCACGCGCCGGTCAGTGATGCCGCGCCGCCTGAGCTGGGTGGCAACCATGTCCGCGCTCTTGCGAGCAAAGCGCCCGTCCGCCGACTCCTCCGCTCTGTGCACCATTCTCGCCTCACGCTTCTCGCTTCGCGCCCTTAGAAGCAGGTATTCGCGGCGCACGCGCGGAAACCTCTGTGTGGTCCGGCCTCGGCGGGAAGGTGCGGGCTGGCGCGGTAGGGCCCCGCGCCCCACGGAGACCTGCTCTCCGCAAGCCGTTCGGGGCAACGCGGGGTGGGCCAGATAACGTGGACAGACCGACCCGGGAAGGAGGTGAGATGCGTGCTCTTCGGACAAGACCAACGAAGCCAGACAGCAGACGCTGCCGTAATAGATGAGTCCGACACCTTCGTGGCAATGGTGCGCAGCGCCATCATCCTGGCAGTGCTACTGCTGCCGTGGTTCGTCCCGCGTGAAACGCCGCACCTGATGCACGTGGCCACCATCGTTGCGGCGATCTACACGCTCGCCCTGTTCATGGCGCGCCTGGCTAAGCGGCGGCTACCCCTCCAGCGTGTTCTGGCAATAGGCGTGGACTTGTTCCTGATCACGGCCGCAATCGTCGCCTGGCAAGGTGCGGCGCGTGCGCTCTTCCAGCTCTACTACCTCGTGGTGATCGTGGCCGCGATGTGGTTCGGGCAGTGGGGAGCGCTGGTGACCGCGGTGCTGGCCATCGGCGCCTTCGTGGCAGGCCAGTACGCAGTAACCGAGGTGCCCACATATGAACTGCCGCTTGCGGCGATGCTGTGGGAGAACGGCGCGCTGGTGCTGGTGATCCTGGCGGTCACCAGCTCCTACGTGCTGCGGGCGCGGGACGCAGAGCGCGCGCGCACCTGGCAGATAGACCACGAGCTGAGCCTGGCCAGGTCGCTGCAAAGGGAGATGCTGCCCGCGGAGCTGCCGGAGCTGCCGGGCTACGACCTGGCGGTGCGGCTGGAGGCGGCCCGCGAGGTGAGCGGGGATCTGTACGACTTCATCCTGCTCGATGAGCATACGCTGCTGATGTTTATCGCCGACGTGGCAGGCAAGAGCGTGCACGGGCTGATGCACGTGTCGCTGCTGCACTCGCACCTGCGCGCGGCCGCCGCCGAGCGGATGGCGCCGGCAGCGATCGCCGAGCGCGTCAACAAGTCCGTCTACGACGCCCTCCAACCCCACAGCTTCGCGTCAGCCTTCATCGCCAGCCTGCACCTGCCCAGCGGGAGGATCGTCTACGTCAACTGCGGCCATCCGCCGCCACTGCTGCTGCGCCAGGGCGACACCGGCGAGCCGGAGCGCCTCAGAACCCGCACGCCTATGATAGGCCTGACCAGGACGCCGGGCTACCTGCAGTTGTCCACTCGCATAGCGCCGGGCGACGTCCTGGTGGCGACCACCGACGGTGTCCTGGAGGCGCGCGATCACCACGGGAACCTCTTCGAGGAAGAAGGCCTGCTCGGCGCTCTGGCAGAGACGGGGGCGGCATCCGCGGAGGAGATGGCGGCCGGCGTGATGAGCGCGGTGGCCCAGTTCACGAGACGAGCAGCCACGGACGATGCGATCGTGTCAGTACTGAGGAGAACGACGGGCAATGGGCAATAGGCAATGGGCAATGGGGAACGGCTAACGGCAACGGCAAACGGCAGCGAACGACGGAATACGACAGCTAACGACAGCTAACGCCAAGATGCAAGCCGCAGGGACGCGGAGAACGCAGATGACGGCATTGGCGGGCCCGCCGTCGCCAAGGCTATGGCGGACAAGCTTGGAAGCTGAAAGCGCGCTATGGCGCGCTTTCACCTGCGCCTGATCCCGCCGAGGCGGGATCAGGCGCAGGCCGACCTACGGGAATGATGGGGCTTAGCGCATTGCGCGGATGAGGCCGCGGACGCGGCCGATGATCTGCACCTCGTCAACAACAATGGGCTCCATCGCGGAGTTGGCCGGCCTCAACTCGATGCGGCCCCGGCGACGATAGAAGGTCTTGACGGTGGCATCGTCCTCCAGCAAGGCAACGACGATGTCACCGTCTTCCGCAGTCGCCTGCTGGTTGACCACCACCATGTCGCCGTCGAGAATGCCCGCCTCAATCATACTCTCGCCTTTGACCTCCAGGATGAAGAGGTCGCCTTCGCCAAATAACTCGCTGGAGACCGGGACCATCCGCTCGATGTTCTCGGCGGCAAAGAGGGGCTCGCCCGCAGCCACCCGGCCCACCAGAGGCAGCAGGCTGGTGATCGGCACGGGCCGACCGCCGCGGGATGAACGCGGGCCGAGGCCCCCCGGGTCAGAGACCCGTAGGGCGCGCGTCAATGAACCGTCCCGCTGCAAGTACCCGGCCTTCTCAAGCGCGCGCAGTTGGAAGTGAACGCTGGAGCTGGAGCTGAGGCCCACCTCGGCCCCGATCTCGCGCACCGTGGGCGGATAGCCCCGTCGCTGAGTGGCGCGCGTGATGAAGTCGAGAATCTGCCTGCGCCGCGGAGTAAGCTCAGAGGTGCCCATAAGACCGTCGCCTCCCTGGCTGTGTCGAGTGCTGCGGATGGGTCCGCCTGTGTGAGTATTATACCAGATTCCGAGCTATTGTGCAAACAGTTGTTCGACGGCCGGGCATAGGGAATAGGGAACGGCGAACGGCCGGGAATAGGGAACAGGGAATGGGGAATAGGGAACGACAACGGCTGGGCG
>CBFDBV010000289.1:0-6259 GCA_965603135.1 uncultured bacterium | reverse complement strand
AGGGAGATGGCGAGCGGCGGCGAATAACCCCCAGGAGACGCCCCTCTGCACGGGAGGTGCCGACCTTGCATGACGTCATAGCGATGTGGCGGCACACCAAGATGGTGGTGCTGGTGGCGCTGACCGCGGCGGCATACGTTGCGGTGTTGCTGCCCTTCAAGCTGCTCACGATCATTCCCGGCTTCACCGAGGTGCGGCCCGCGGCGGCGATCCCGATCCTGTGCGGGATGCTGTTCGGCCCGGCGGCGGCGTGGGGATCGGCCTTCGGCAACCTGATCGGCGACGTCTTCGGCGGGATGCTGGGCCCCGGGAGCCTGTTCGGGATGGTCGGCAACTTCCTGCTCGCCTACGTGCCCTACCGGATGTGGCGCGTGTTCAGGGGCGACCGACCGGCAGACGGCTCGACCCAGGGGCTGGGCTGGTTCGCCGTGGGCGCCATCTCAGGAAGTCTGTGCTGCGCGGTGACCATCGGCTTCGGCGTGGGGGCGCTGAACCTGGTGCCGATTCCGGCGCTGACGCCGACCATCGCCCTGAACAACTCAGTGCTGGGCACGGTGCTGGGCGCCATCCTGCTGCCCCTGCTCTATCCGCGCGCGAAGCAGTGGGGGCTGATCTACTCGGACGTGATGGAGCCAGCCGACTACCGCGGCGGGCTGGTCGGCTGGCCGGGCCTCGCGGTAACCGTGGTGGGCGGAGTCGTAGGAGTGCTGCTGGCGGTCAACTACATCCCCGTGGCCACCCAGGAGAACGGCGTGCCCTACGTTGCGGTCCTGCCATCGGGTGTGTCGTTGGTGTACGCGGCGGGCATCTGCTTGGTGCTGATACTGATCGGCGTCACGCTCATGTCCCCACTTGGAAGGTCGTTCGGCCTCGTGGTAGAGCGGGAAGCAGACGCAACCGAGCGTGACGAGCAGCCCGATCAGGAGGCCGAAGAGTGATCCCGCCAGGGCAGGACGGCGCCTCCCTTGAGGCCGAAGCCATCAGCTTCACCTACCCATCGGCAGAGCGAGCGGCGCTGCACGAGGTGTCTCTGAACCTCGAGCCCGGGCAGCTCGGGTGCCTGATGGGACGCACCGGCGCGGGCAAGTCCACGCTCTCGCTCTGCCTGAACGGGATCATTCCCGCGATGCAGGCGGGCGAGTTCAAAGGCATCGTCCGCATCGGCGCGGACAGCATAAGCGCACAGCCTGTCCATGAGATCGCGCGGCGGGTCGGGCTGCTCTTCCAGGACTTCGAGACCCAGCTTCTGTGCAGCGACGTGGAGAGCGAGGTGGCCTTCGGGCTGGAGAACGCGCAGATGCCGCGTGAGCAGATGCAGCAGCGCGTCACCGAGATGCTGGAGCTGGTGGGGCTGAATGACCTGCGAGGGCGCGATCCGGCCACGCTGTCGGGCGGGCAGAAGCAGAGGCTGGCGCTGGCGGCGGTGCTGGCGCCCGCGCCGCAGGTCATCATCCTCGATGAGCCGACCACGGATCTCGACCCCCTGGGCAAGCGCGAGCTGATGGAGGTGTGCGCGCAACTGCGCGATGACGGCATCACGATGCTGATGGCCGATCACGAGGCAGGGCGCGCCATCGGCGCCGACCACCTCACCGTGCTGGACGAGGGCGAGGTGGCGTTCGCCGGCCCGGGCGATGAGCTGCTCTCAGACCCCGACCGGCTGCGCGAGCTGGGCACGCGCCCGCTGGAGATGCCGGCGCTGTTCGCAGCGCTGGGCCTCGCGGAGCGCCCACTGACGCCGGAGCGGGCGGCGGCGATCCTCAGCGCCCGGGGCTGGCGGGTGGACGAAGAGGCCTACGCGCGGCTGGCGGATGAAGATGCGCGCACGGACGACCTGGGACATACGCTGATAAGCGCGGACGAGGTGAGCTACGCCTACCCCGAGGGAGGAGCCCAGGCGCTCAGAGGCGTGTCGCTGCGCATCCGCGAGGGCGAGTTCGTGGCGATCCTGGGCGAGAACGGCTCGGGGAAGACCACGCTGGCCAAGCACCTGAACGGACTCCTGCGCCCGGACGCGGGTCAGGTGACCGTCTGCGGGATGCACACGCGCGGCGCGCGGCCCCGTCAGTTGGCTCACGAGGTCGGCTACCTCTTCCAGAACCCGGACCATCAGATCTTCGCCGGGCGGGTTGACGAGGAGATCGCCTTCGGCCCGCGCAACCTCGGAGTGAGCGAGGCGGAGCTGCGCTCGCGCGTGCGCCAGGTGCTGGCGCTGGTCAACCTGGAGGGCTACGAGGGCAAGGACCCGTTCGTGCTCACCAAGGGCGAGCGGCAACGGGTGGCGCTGGCCTCGGTGCTGGCGGCGCGCCCGCGCATCATCGTCTTCGATGAGCCGACCACCGGCCTGGATGGCCCCGAGCAGGAGCAGATGATGCGGCTGCTGCGGGGGCTCAATGAGGCGGGACAGACGATCATCTTCATAACTCACTGCACCTGGGCGGCCGCCGAGTACGCCCGGCGGGCGATAGTGATGGACGAGGGGCGGATCGTCGCCGATGTCACGCCGCGCGAGCTGTTCGGCGACCTCTCGCTCCTGGCCGAGACCGGGCAGGTTCCGCCGGCGGTCGCCCAGTGCTCGCAGGCGCTGGACGGGAAGGCGCTGCTGTCCATCCGAGAGGCGCTCAGGTGTCTGCGTGCGCCGACGGCGGAGGGTGAGGGCTGATGGCAGGCTCCCTCTACCGCCAGGGCGCTTCGCCCGCGCATGCGCGCCACCCGGTAGCCAAGCTGGTGGCGCTGCCGGTGCTGTTCGTGCCGCCGCTGGCGTTCAACGAGCCGGCATACGCGGCGGGCGCGTTGCTGCTGTCGCTGCTCATGGTGGCACTCTCGAGAGGCCTGCCCAACGTGCGCCGGGTCGGCGCGCTCTGTTTGATTCTCATCATCTTCAGCACGCTGATCTGGGCGCTGATGCTGCCGGGACACGAGCATACCTGGGCGCTGGGGCCGGTCGGGGCCTCGGCGACCTCGGTGGCCTACGGCTTCGCGATGGGGATGCGGCTGGTGGCGCTCGTGATGGTGGGCGTGGCCTTCGTCTCCTCCACGCGCGCCGAGGAGTTCACCTACGCCCTGCGCAGGGCCGGGATGCCGCCGACCGCCTCGCTGGCCCTGTCCCTGGCCTTCCGGCTGGTCCCGACGCTGGCGGAGACGGCGCAGACGGTGACGCAGGCTCAGACCTCGCGCGGCCTGGACCTGCGTGAGGGCGGGCTGCTCACGCGGCTCAAGCGCTACGTGCCGCTGATCGTGCCGATCCTGGGATATGCCATGCGCTCGGCGGACGACCTGTCGCGTGCCCTGGAGGCGCGCGGGCTGGGAGCAGCCACGCGGGAACGCACTGAGTTCCACGAGTACGCGTGGAGCGCCGCGGACACCGTGCTCGTGGTGGTGACGGTGCTGCTGGCCGCAGGGTGCATCTGGGCGCGGCTGGCCGGTCATGGCGAGTTGGTCGCACGGCTCTAGCCAACGACGGGATGGTGATGAACTGTGAGAGGGCCTGCCCTCACAACCGCCCTTGCATCGCTCGTACTGCTCGCCGCGCCTGTGAGCGCGGAGGAGATACACGCTGTCCTGCCGGCCGTCGCCGCAGTGTGCATTGAGACCCGGGAGCCCATCGAGGTGGACGGAGACCTCAGTGACGCCGCGTGGGGACAGGCGGTCGCAGTCAGCGGCTTCACCATCTCCGGCACCGAGGAACTGGCGGACAATCAGACCTCAATGCGCCTGCTGCGGGACGGCGAGGCGCTCTACGTCGGCGTCAGGTGCCAGGAGCGGCAGATGACGAGCCTCAAGGCGGACGCCCGCGGCCCCGACGCCCGCGTCTGGAACGACGACTGCGTGGAGATCTTCTTCGACCCCGAGCACACTCACGAGGGCTTCCTGCAGCTCGCGGTCAACTCGATAGCCGCGAAGTACGATGGGAAGGTCGGCATCGGCACGTGGGAGGCTGACTGGCAGGCGGCGACCTCGACGGACGACGATGGGTGGACCGTCGAGCTGCGGATCCCCTTCGCCTCGCTCGGCATCGAGCCGCCGGTGGAGGGCACCGTCTGGGGCTTCAACCTCTGCCGCGAGCGGCTGGCCGGAGGCTCCCGCGAGCTGCATAACTGGGCGAACGTGCAGGCGAACTTCCACCGGCCGTGGCTCTTCGGGCACCTTTACTTCGCGGGGCAGCAGTTCGAGCTCACCCCTGAGGTCGCGGCGAGGCTGTACGCGGCGGTCGGCTTCCCGACGCGCCTGTATGTGCGCGAGGGCTACGCCCTGGTGACCGCGCAGGAGGTAGCGCAGCGGCGGACCTATCAGGAGCTGGTGGCGGAGGCGCTCGCGGGCGCGGCAGAGCTGAGCGAGATGCGTGAGGAGCTGCTGCGCACCTACGTCAGAGGAGCCGACGCTCCCTACGCAGAGGAGTTCAAGAGCCTGGACCGGCGCTACCGGCCGCTGCGAGCGGCAGCCGCCTCGCGCGAACCCGTGGCCCCCCTGCGGTGGGCGGAGGCAACGGTTCAGCTCGGCCGCCTCACCCGTGAAATGCACGATCTCACCTGGAAGGTCAAGATAGCCCTGCTGCTGCGCGACGCGTGATGCCCCAGGCACAAAGGGTTCTAACCACGAAGGAGGGCTGGGAAGATGCCTGACTTGTACGGACGGGAACTGAAACAGTACCAACTGCTCGAGAGAGTCGGAAGCCTGGACCAGGTCGGTGGGGTGAGGCGCGTCACGCTGGCGGAGGGCAACGAGGCGGGCGTCGAGGCGCTGGAGTTCCGCACCGGAAGCGGGCTGGACTTCACAGTGCTGGCCGGGCGCGGGATGGACATCGGCGCCACCACCTACCGAGGCTACCCCCTGGCGTGGATGTCGCCCACCGGCGCGGCGGCGAGCGCCTACTACGAGCCGGAGGGCCTGGGCTGGCTGCGCACCTTCTACGGGGGCCTGCTGCTCACCTGCGGGCTGACCTACGCCGGCGCGCCTGCCACCGACGGCGACGAGGAGCTGGGCCTGCACGGGCGCATCTCGCACGTCACGGCCAGGAACGTATGCCACGGGGGGAGCTGGAAGGACGACGACTATGTGATGTTCGCGGAGGGCCAGATGCGCGAGGCCGCCGTGTTCGGGCCGGATATGTTGCTCACACGGCGCATCTCGGCGAGGCTCGGCGAGGCGAAGCTGACCGTGCAGGACACCGTCGAGAACCAGGGCTTCGCGCCGCAGGAGCATATGCTCATCTATCACTGCAACCTGGGCTATCCCCTCGTGGACGGCAGCGCCGAGCTGGTGGCGCCGGATGCGTCCATCGAGGGCCGAGACGAGTACTCCCAGGACACCATCAGCCGCGCCTCCCGCTTCGCTGACCCCGAGCCGGGCATCCAGGAGCGCGTCTACTACCACGACCTGCGAGCGAGGGAGGACGGCTCAACGAGGGTGGCCGTGGCGAACCGCCAGCTCGGCGATGGGCTGGCGCTGTACTTCGACCTGAACAAGAACCAGCTCCCGGACCTTGCGCAGTGGAAGATGCCCGGTCAGGGGACCTACGTCCTCGGCATCGAGCCGGCTAACTGCCGCGTCGAGGGCCGGCCCGCGGAACGCGAGCGCGGCACGCTTCAGGTGCTCGAGCCCGGTGAGGTACGCCAGTACTCGCTCACCATCGGCGTGGTCGAGGGCAAGAACGCCGTCAACCAGCTCGTCAAGGACATCAACGGCATCCGGTAGCTTCTGTTCGACGGCGGGCTGGCCTCAGACCTTGCCACCACCGGTGGCAAGGTCTTCGTGCGGCCCCTCCATCCGGCGTAGGTCGCTTGGGAGGAGCCGTAGATGAATGCCTTCACACTGAGAATGACGAGGCTGATGCCGAATGTCCAACGCAAGACAGACCGTCAATGTGCGCTCTCCGCTGCGGGTGGACTTCGTGGGAATGACCGACTACCTGCCCGCCTGCAAGCAGTTCGGCGGGAGCATCGTGAACGCGACGATAAACCAGTACATCTACGCGACCGCCCGCCTGCGCGATGACGACAAGATCGTCTTCAACGCGCCCGACCACGATGACCTGCGGGTTGAGGTGGCGAGCGCAGATGAGCTGGACCCGGAGGGTGAGCTGGGCCTGGCGCAGGAGATCGTGAGCCGCTTCGACCTGCCCGCCGGAGTCGAGCTTACCACGTACTCGCAGATGCCCGGTGGTGCGGGCCTGGGCTCCTCCTCGACCATCGCCACCTGCATCATCGCCGCGCTCAACGCGCTGACGGGCTACGAGCTGACCAACTACGAGATGGCGCGG
>CBFDBV010000288.1:0-6338 GCA_965603135.1 uncultured bacterium | reverse complement strand
CGGACGGCGCGCGCGGCGAGTCAGGCGTACTTCTCCGCGGTCTCGATGGCCAGGCGCGCCCAGTCGCGCAACCGCTCAGGACGCCCGCGCAAGGTCTCCAACTCCCGCAGCACCACCTGGTAGTAATGACCCTTCAGGCGCTTGAGGCCGGACTCCAGGTGCCGGCGATGCTCCTCCAGGTCGTCGGGGAGCGTCACCTGCGCCGAGGATTGACGCCACATAATGGTGTAGTCCTTGCCGCAGGCCTCAATGACCTTGTCTATGTCCGTCCAGTAGGACGAGACGAAGATGCGCAGCTTCGGGATGCCCAGCACGATGCCAATCTTGGTGGTCAGGTTCTCGCAGCAGCCGTACTGCACCGCGCCGAACTGCTGGAAAAGCACCTTCTGATAGCTCAGCAGGAACTCCTCCTGCATGGCGGGCGAGACCTGGTCGAACTCCTGGCTGTTGGCCGCGACCCAGAGTTGGTGCAGGCCCACCGGCCCGGAGGCCGGCGGCTCATTGAGCGGATCGCTGCAGAACATCGGCTCGTGGTGGTTCGTGGTCAGTATGCCGGCCTGTTCGGCTGCGCACTGGGCTCGGAGGACGCCCTCGGTCAACTTGGCCATCGCCCGGTGCACCAGCTCCGGTCGGAAGGCGAGGTCCTCCATCATCGGGGCCATCCCGCGCAACTGCTCCAGGTAGACCGACAGTTGCGGTCCCAGCGGCGGCGAGCCGGTGATGCGCACCGGCATCACCTCTCCGAGCAAGTCCTGCATCTGCGAGGCCGCCCGCTCTGTTGCCTGCTGATCGTAGCTGAACTCCGGGACCGTGATTTTCTCGTAGTCAGCCGGCGTCTGAACGGGGTGATAGTAGCGGAAGCCGCCCTGCTCGGTGGTGCCGATCGAGCGGTGGGTCTCCAGCCCCCAGGTGTGCTCGCTGCTGCAGGAGAAGGCCGCGCGGATGGGCCACCAGGGCTCCACGATGTGATCGTCCCCGACCCAGTCCTTGTACAGATCGCGGCGGAAGGCGTACTCGGTCTGTCGGCAGAGCGGGTCGGTGCACTCCAGCGCGTCCTGGGGGATTATCTCCCGCCAGACGCCGGCAGGTCGGCACCACATAGGAGCGCGGTCCGGCTGCCGGCGCTCATTGACATCGCGCCAGCGTTGCCGCCGGCGTTCGTACTCCTCGCTGGTGGCAAGCTCCACCACCTGTGCGGCAAGAGCGCGCACGAGGCTCACGTCTTTCGCCGGAAGGGCACGCGCCGCGTCGTTCATCGTTGTTGCCCGACCTCCGCTCTCAGGTTTGCAGACAGCCACTGGCAGTATAGTCGGTCACAGGAGGAGAAATCAACCGCACAGCTAACTCTACGTTCTCTGCGATTGCGGCCTGCAATACTGAGCGCGGGCGATACGGAGGGATCAAGTTGACTCTCACGCTGCTGGCCCTGCTATCTTGCGCACACGGCGCCCCTGCTGCCTCGGAGGTGCCACGGCCCGCGCACGGCGGCGATCATACTTGGATGGCCTACGCCGCCTTCTGCGCACTTCCGCCGGAGGACCGCGCCTGGCTGCAGCCCGAGATAGCCGCCTTCATCGGCACTTACACCCATCTCCCGGACTGCAACTGGAACAACTACGGGACCTTCGGCGGTTGGTCAGGTCTTCCGGACGAGCCGCGCACGCCCGATACCCGCCGTGAGTGGGAGATCTGCGAGTTCACTGGATGGAATCCCAACACGGGCGTCGGCCGTCGCTTCGGGCATGCGCCCAGCGGCACCTATCCGGCCATCGAATGGTACACACCGCGCATCATGGGTCGCTTCGAGTCGGGCGAGTTCATGCGTCCCATCATCCAACTTGGCTGCCTCTCGCACCTGATGCAGGACTGCGCGACCTTTCCGCACATGCAGGCCTTGCACCGCACCGCCAAGTTCGACGTGTCGAAGATCAGCATCGAGGGATACGCGCCGAGAAAGCTCGCCGATGATGTTGATGGCCTTGCCGCCGTCACACTCGAGCGGACGAAGGCCATGGTGGAGTTCTGCGACCGGCAGGCCCCTGATCTGCGTGCCGCCCAGCAGGCCGGCGATGGCGCGAAGGAGGAGCAGATCCGCCTCGCCTGCTGCGGCGAAGTGTGCAAGGTCCTGGCCGATCTGTATCACAGCATAGTCGCGGTTGTCGGCGCTTGCCCGCGGCCCGGAGTGCCCGAACTCAACGAGAACCTGGCCCTCAATCCAGGTCTCGAGGAGGAGGATCCCGGCGAGCGCCTTCCCCGCCACTGGGTCGTTGGATACAACGACCTCACGGATCGCCTGGGCCGCGCAATGTGGGAGGGGCACATCCAGCGCAATGCCCGCCTGTGGCATAGCGGGGGTCATTCGGTGAAAGTCATGTGGACCCCCGAGCTGGGCCTCGAATGGCGGCAGACGTGGCCCAGCTCGATCTATGTGCGTCCGGGCGAGTTCTACGCGGCCTCAGCGTGGGGCAAGGTCCACGTGGCCACGGGAGAAACCCAGGTGGTGCTGAGCTTCTGGGGGGATGACTGCTCGCTCGTTCAGGAGTTCGCAAGTCCACCGATCGCCGGGACTGCCGACTGGCAGAAGCTGAGCGTCGCCGCCCCGGTCCCTGCCGGAGCTTCCCGCGCCAAGGTTATCCTTCGCTCAAAGGCCAACGAGGGCGCGGCGTGGTTCGATGACATCGAGCTGATGCGCGTGGACGAGGCCACTTGCGACCGCATAGGCGCGGAGAAGCCCGAGACCGACCGCCTGGTGCTGCATATGCCCTTCGACAACGATGTGCACGACCACTCGCTCTTCGCCGGACTCAACAGTCCCATCGTCTCAATGTCCGGAGGGGAGCGGGCAACCTTGCTGCAAGCGAGCGATGATCGCGGCCAGGTTCTGGCCCTGGATGGTGGGGATGACTTCGTCGAGGTTCCTCATTCCTACGTCCAGGATGTGCTCAGCCCGCCGGTGGCGATGACCATCTCGCTCTGGCTGAAGGCCGAGCGGCCCGGGCCGGCCCTTATCTGCGGCAAGGTGGCGCAGGCAGGCGATGCGGCCAGGGGCTACCGCCTCGATCTCACCACGGACGCGAAGGTCCGCTTCAGCGTTGCCGCCGGCGGGAAGCTGGAGGCGGCCGCGGAGCAGGCCGTGCCGATCGGGGAGTGGGCGCACGTCGCGGCCGTGCGAGAGACCGACGGAACTCTCTGCGTCTACGTCAACGGCAAGCCCGGTGCGTCCGTCCAACACGCCGCCTCGTACGAGCCCTCGCCGAAGAGCTTCTACGTTGGGGCGGACTATGGGGTGAAGGACTTCTTCGCGGGCTTGATGGACGATCTGCGCATCTATCGGGAGGCCCTTTCGGCCGGGGAGATCGCTGCCCTCGCCTCCGGCCAGGACTAGAGCGCCGAGAGGTTGAACGCGCTCACTCGTACTCCCTGGCCACCTCGATAAAGGCCCGGATGTTCTCCTCCGGGACCCCACGGCAGATCTCGACCACCATCCGCTGCGCGCCCTCCTCAACCATCTCGCGGTACTTCTCCTCGATGCGCTGCGAGTCCGACAGGAGCATGTCCTCCGAGGTCTTGAACTGCACCAGGAAGGCGATGTCCAGCACCTCTTTGCAGTCGGCGACGGTGAGATAAGGGTCGGTGCCCACGTCAATGTAGACCCAGCCGTGGTCCTGAAGGATCTTCAGGTGCGGCTTGCGCAGCAGCTCGGTATGAATGTGCCTCTTCTCGGCCCCGAAGTGGTCGGCGATCCTCAGCAGATACGGGAGATTGAACTCGGTGTACTGCTCCGGCGTCAGAAGCCCGCCGAAGTCGTCGCAGTAGCCGATGCTCTCCATCGGTCCGGACTGGCCGGTCAGCTCGCGGGCGAACTCGCGCTGGCGGATGTTCGCTTCGGTCAGCGTTGCCAGGAACTTGTGGGCCAGGTCCGGGCGGTCGTAGATGTCCAGCAGGAAGTCCTGGCCGCGGAGCAGGATGGCGTTGGTCACGGGCGCCTCGCCTCCGCCACCGAAGCCCACGGACACGTCGTCGGGCGCGTTCGCCTTCATATACTCGTAGAACTCCAACGCCCCGGGATACAGCCCCGCGTTGCTGATGTCCTGGGGGACGGTGAGCGCCGCGGCTTGCTCGATGCTCTTGAGGGGATGGCCTTTCGGCGAGGGGATGTTGTCCTCGCTGAAGTCCACCTCCAGGCCGAAGAGCGACGCGTCAATGTATGAGCTGAAGTCGGGGGCCACGCTGCGGCGCAGGGGCAGTCCGTACTTCTCGTGCAGTATCTCCGGGCCGCGAAGCTGCACGTGCATCTGCACGGCCGGATCGGCGTGGTAGTCGCCCATCGTCACGCCGCAGTACTCCGTGTAGACCTCTGGCGGGACCGCCACCGACCAGGGGATGTGCTCTGCCATGCTCTGCTCCGGGACTCTCGGATCGGACTTGCCCTACCGCTTGCGCAGGTCCACGATCTCCTCGTCCATCCCTGTGAACTCGTTGCCTGAGAGCTTCAGGGCCTTGATCTTCTGTCCGATGCGCAGGCCGATGCGCTTGCGCCTCTTCGATCTGCGGCGCGTGTCCACGATGCGGTTGTCCCGCAGGATCACGCCCTTCGCCGTTCCCAGCATCTCGATGGCGACGCAGTCGTCCTTCTTCCCGCTGTCCTCTATCAGGTTGCCCTCGAAGACATTGCGGTGAGGGTCGCGGCGGGGAACGGGATGCTCGCGGAAGAGGATGCCGTGCTGACCGCTGCGGCGAACCTGGTTGTTGCGCACGACGTTGTCGGTGTCGCGGTGCCCGATGGAGATGCCGGCGGTCGCGCTGTCCTCGATGACGTTCCCCTCGACTACCCCGTGCTTGATGCCCCAGCAGAAGAAGAAGCCGATGTTGTTGCCCACGATGGTGTTGCCCCTCACCACGGGCCGCTGCGAGCCGCTGCCCGGATGCAGCCCCAGGCCGGCGTTGTTGAGCGAGCGGCAGCCATCAATCGTCACATCGTCGCAGACCTGCCAGCTTATGCCGTCGCTGTTGTTGTCGCGCGTCGTGACGTTGCGGATCAGGATCCGGTCGCAGTCCTGGATGAAGATCCCGCCGCCGTAGTTGCCGTTGAGGTTCTCAGTCCCCGCGCGGTTGCCATCTATGCACAGGTCCTCGATGGTGATGTCATTGACGTAGTCGCCGGTCACGACCGGAAAGAGCGTGGCCGCCTCGGCTTTCGTGTCAGTCCAAAAGTTCTCGCGCGGGTCGCGGTCAATGTGGATCACGTTGCCCTCGATGGCCACGACCGTGCGCTTGACGAACTGCTGCTTCTCGAAGTGCGGTGACTTCCCGCGCAGGAGGATCGCGCCGCCGACCCCGAAGATGGAGGGGTCCTTCACCTTCACGGTCGTGTCGTACCAGTCCGTATCATCGGTCAGCCGGGTCTTCCCGGACGCGCACTTGCGCAGGATCGTGTCATCGCCTGCGCCGATGAGATGGATCTTGTCGCGCAGGAACAGCGAGTTGCCCATCTCGTAGGTGCCGGCGCGGATGCGGACCGTCCCGCCGCCGCGTGCCGCCACGTAGTCCACGGCCGCCTGCAAGGCGAGATGGTCCTTGCCGACGAAATCCGCCCGCCTGGGCCCGACCGTCACCTCGATTGCCTTTGACATGTCTCTGGCCTCCTTGCCACCGACGCGCCGCACTCGCGCCCCTCACTTCCGCACCCCACGTGCGTTATCCTTGTTGCCGCCGAAAAGCGGCGCCTCAGCCACACAAACCGGACGGCCCGCAAGGTGCACATGTGTCCGGGGGCGAAGTCCCTCGCGAGCCTGGTCGGCAGGACTTCTGGAGAGTGACCACCATGCAACGGGGAGTGACTGCGTTCATGCTGCTATGCGCCGCCACGGGCTGTTCGATGGCGCAGGATATTGCGGGCGAGACGATTCCCCGCAACGTGCCGCCTGTCAAGCTCTTCGAGGAGCTTGACTACGAGCGGCCCGGCTTGGCGGCGGTCGAGGCGGCCATTGACCAGGGAGACGAGGCCGCCGCAAAGGCCGCGCTGCTGGCACACTTCCGCTCACGCGATGACGTGCGGCCGCCCGAGCCTGACGACAAGTACGATACCCGTCTGGCGGACGAGATGCTCCTCGGGCGGTTCGTCTGGGGCGACACCGTCTGCTACTACGGTCCCGAGGTCGAGGATATCGAGTGGTACAAGGTGCCTGAGGGCGTCTACTGGCCCCAGTTCGATCATGAGCTGGGACGCCACACCTTCGTGACCACCCTCGTCAATGCCTACCGCAGGACCGGGCAGGAGAAATACGCGTCTCACCTGATCGCCCTGATGCTGGAGTTCATCAAGGACTGTCCCGTTG
>CBFDBV010000287.1:0-6379 GCA_965603135.1 uncultured bacterium | reverse complement strand
CGGGAATGAGCACAGAAGTTGGCGCGTGGCAGGGATTCTGGGTGCGGGTGGAGAAACCCTGCACGGTGAGCCTGCCGCGTCCGAGCCCGGTGCAGTTCGTGGCGACTCGCGCCAGTGGCGAGCAGCCCGACGGCTGGGTGGCGCGCCTTGCGGCCCGGTCCGGTGGCAGCCAGGACCTTGACAATCTCTTCGGGGTCAGCGAGGATCTGGCCCGTGCCGGCGCAATAACCAGCCCGCCGCGGGCGGGTCGGGGGGTGGAGCTGCACTTCACGAAGCCATCGCAGCCTAGATGCCGGTTCGCGGGCGTCTTCTCCGGCCCGGGCGCTGCCGAGATGCGCTGGCAGTTTGTGGTGGAGCCGCCCGAGGGAGGCAGAGAGGTCGAGCTGTGGTCGCCCGACCTCACGCAAGTTCCGCGCAGCTACCGGGTCACGGTTGAGGATGTGGCCGCCGGTCGGGAGGTTGATCTGCGGCGGGAGGGGCGCTATCGCTGCACTCTTCGGGAGGGAGAAAGTGCCCGCAGCTTCGTTTTGGGGTTGACTCAAAGCGCCGGAGTGCTTACACTTGCTAGCTTAGTGGCACAACCCACCCGGTCGGGTGGGGCGCAGGTGACCTTCACGCTGTCCGTGCCTGCCGTTTGCAGCGTCCGCCTGCTCAACATAGCGGGCCGGACCGTGCGCGCCATCGAGCAGGGCCGCTCGAGGCCGGCGGGCGTGAATGCTGTCGTATGGGACGGTCGCAACGACACTGGCTCGAGCGTACCCAACGGCACCTATCTGGTAGCGGTCGAGGCGGCCAGCGACGATGGCACAAAGGTCCAGGCCATCGGCAGCCTCCTCATCCGACGCTGATGACCGTGTTACGCGACGTACACCTTCGTGCATACCCCTCAAAGAGGGCGTGAGAGTAATGCGAGAGAAGGCCGCACTGGGCTGGCTTGCGAGTTGCATCCTTGTTGTCGTCGCACTCATCGTCGGCTGTCACGGCGATGGCGTAGCTCCGGACGACGGCGTAGCGCCGCCTCCGGTGGGCACCTCCACCCTCACGGGTCTCGTCTTTGCGGCCAACGACTTGCAGCAGACCTTCAGCGGCGTGCCGGTGTCCGTCGCCGCCGCCCAACGCACTGTGCCGACCGAGAACGACGGCACCTTCACCATCCAGAACCTCCCTGCCGGCACTCTCACCGTGGAGGTCCTCACGCCTACATATCCTGACTACGGCTCGACGCGCGTCACCGTCGAGCTGGTCCTGGGCCAGGAGACGGCCGTCAACCTGGCCGTTATGCCTCTGGACACGCCTGTGCCCACCAACATCCTGCTCGACCCTCTGGCAGTTACGGTTGACCTCTTCGGCAAAGTCGTCTACCGCACTCAGATCGTCGGCGAGGGCAACGTGGCCATCGAGGGGATGGAGCCGACCTGGGTGGTCGAGGGTGGCATCGGCGCCGCCAGCGCCGACGGCGTATTCACGGCTCAACAGATAGGCGCGGGCACGGTCACGACCTTCGCGGGCGACGCCCAGCGCACCGGCACCGTCATCGTGGTTGCCCCCCGGCCCCCGCAGATCAACAGCTTGCTGCTCAACCCGACCACCCTCCCGGCCAGCGGCGGCGACGTGTACATCGCCACCTCGATCTCAGATGGCGACGGCATCCCGGTCATCAATGTGAGGGCCGAGGTATTCGGGCCGGGCGATGAGATCATAACCGTGCCTATGGCGGTCACCAACCCCGGCACCGCTCTCGCCTGCGCGGACCAGGCCAACTGCTATCTGGAGGCCAGCTACGGCGGGACCTTCTCTGCCCCGCCCAACGACAATCAGCCCACCGCTGAGGGCATCCAGGCGCCCGAGAACTACAGCGCGCGCATCAGGGCCATTGACCGTGCCGGCGGCACCACCACCTCCGCCTTCATAGATTTCGTGGTGCAGGGCATTGACCAGCCGCCGGGCGGTCCCACGATGTGATGGCGCACGCGTCGGCGCTGACGCGCCGCGGGGAAGCACCCGAACGCTCGCGACGAGCACAAGGGTAACCGGCGGCAGAAACGGCAGTAGCGAGTGGCGAGTTGCGAGTTGCGAACTACGACCCACCACGTGAAGTCCCCCGCTTTCTGCTATTGCCTTCACTCGCCACTCGCTACTCGCCCCTGCTGTTAGTCTGACTGCTTCGTGCAGGTTCACCCCCTCCGAGGAGGCGTGACCTCAGATGATGCTCTCCCACCGGCTGACGCACCGGATTGCTGTGGCGTTCTGGGTGGTCATGCTCTCTTCTCTGGCCTCGGAGTGCGCGGCAGTCAGCCCGCCTCTGCTGACCATCGGTCGGCTGGCCGATGCCGTTGACATTGACGGCCGCATCAGCGAGGGGGAGTGGTCGGGCGCTCTGCCCGCATGCGCATTTGTCCGGCCCGGCGGCGCGCTGGCGAACGCTGCCTTCACGTGCCAGGTCGCCTGGGATGACAAGGGCCTGGTGCTCGCCTGGCAGTGCCGGGGTGCACCCCTCTGCGAGCGCCGCGGACACGACGGCCCCCTCTGGCAGGACGACGCGGTCGAGGTGTTCGTGATGCCGGAGGGTTCGGCGACATACTATCAGTTCATCGGCAGTGCCAGCGGCGACCTCTACGAGGGGAGGGGGCGCGATGGGAGCTGGGATGCCCAGTGGCTCTCTGTCCCCGCGGTGTCGGCCGACTCGTGGCAGGCGGAGATGCGCATCCCCTTCGGTGCTCTGGGGCGGTCGGCCCCGGCCGAGGGCGAGACGTGGCGCGTCAACTTCTGCCGCGATGCGCGGAGCCCCGCTGCCGAGATCAGCAGTTGGGCGCCCGCAAGCAAGGGCTTCCATGAGCCTGACAGCTTCGGCTACCTTCGCTTCAGCGAGGCCCCCGCTACGGCTGTCCTCTCCTCCCTGAGCCTGTCCTCGGACTACCGCGTTACTGTCCGGCCCTCGCTGCGGCCCGGCGGCAGTCTCCAGGCACTGCTGCTTGCCGGCGAGGAGCGGGTCGCCATGCTGACGGCTGAGGGCGACGGCCCCCTCGAGATCGCGCTGCCGCGCCCGGGCAACTTCACGCTCCGCCTCGCTGGGATGGACGCGGCCCAGGAGCTAGTCTTTCAGCAGGAGGTGTCCCTGGTGCGCAAGCCGCCGATGCAATTGACGCTCAGCAAGCACCTTCTGACTCGTCGTGATGTGCAGGTGGCGATTGATTGCTCCGGACTTCAGCAGGCGCCCGATGCGTACCGCCTCACCGCCGGCGATGCCGAGCCGATGCAGATCGCAGCGCCGCGCGGTGAGCCGAGGCAGGTCACGCTCGAGCTTGACCTCTCCTCAACAGCGGCGGGTCAGGAGGTGAAGGTGGTCGCGGCTGCGCTTGGCAGTGGCAAGGTGCTCGCGGAGGCCGAGCAGGTCCTGGCCATCCCGCCCACGCCGGAGTGGCTGGGATCGGAGGTGGGCAAGAGCGACGAGCTACCTGAGCCCTGGACGCCGGTGCGAGCGGAGGGCACTACCGTCAGTTGCTGGGGCCGCCAGTACCGCTTTGCCGATCGCCCTCTGCCCGCGCAGATCGTCGCCGCCGCCGAGCAGATACTCGCCGGTCCCATCCGCGTGCTGACCAGGGCTGACGGCAGTGAGCAGCGCTGGGGCGGTGCGCGGCTGTCCTGGGTACAGACCGGCGACACCGCTGCCCGGTGCCGCGTGTTTGCCGCCGCGCCGCAGGCCAGGTTGAGAGCGGAGATCACCGTCGAGTTCGACGGCCTGATGAGCATCGAGTTGGCGGTTCATCCCGACCGCGACAGCGCGCTGGAGGAGGTAGTGCTGGAGATGCCAATCCTGGCGGAGCGCGCCAGGTACCTGCACGCCTGCGACGCAAGCTGGGGCGGCTCGGTCAGCGGGGCCCTGCCTCGGGAGGGCTGGAAGCACCACTTCATGCCCTTCGTCTGGATCGGGGACGAGGATCGCGGGTTCCAGTGGTTCTGCGAGTCCGATGAGGGTTGGCGGCCGGCAAAGCCCGACGAGGCTCTCGTCATCTCGCACAGCCGCGGGTCCGTGGTGCTTCGCGTCAATATGCTTCAGAGTCGCCTGGAGCCGGGCGCGGCGTTCCGCACCAGCTTCGGGCTGATGGCCACGCCGGTCAAGCCCATCCCGCCGGAGCATCGCAACTGGCACATCACCCACGGCGCCTTCTACGGGATGCAGGACAGCCTGGTGCGCCCCGGGCTCGGAGTGAGCTACCCGGCCGAGGGCAACATCGAGCTGGCGCAGGGCAGCGTTGATATGTGGGTGCAGCCGCGCTTCGATCCCCAGGTCGAGGTCGAGCAGGCCACGCGCGGGCGGCACAACCGCTCCCTCTTCGGCGTCGAGCTGGCCAACGGCGATCACTGGGGCTTCTACTGGAACATTGACGACCGCTGCGTGCGCTTCTACAACCGCGTCGGCGGCGAGGTGCAGGTCGCCCTGCCCTCAAAGGCCCCCGAACCGTGGAAGCAGGGCGAGTGGCACCACGTTGCGCTCACCTGGGGCGAGGAGGCAATCATCTACGTGGACGGCCAGCGGGTCGCGGCCAAGCAGTGGGAGGGCACAATGCCCGGCGACCTTGCTGGCGCGACCATCTGGCTCGGCACAGGCGGCAGGTTCGGCGATCCCTGTCAGTTCGTGGTGGACAGCCTGCGCGTCAGCGACTTCCCGCTCGATCCCGCCCAGGCGGGACAGGCGGCCCTGCGCGCTCGCGAGGTGCAGCCCGGCGAGCACACGCTGCTGCTGGACAGCTTCGAGCACGATTTCGTCCCCGATGGCAAGCGTACCGGGATACCCGCCAAGATCACCCGCGCGGACACGTGGGAGGGCATCCGACCACCGGAGCAGGCGGCCTTCGTCGAGGGCATCTCCGGGAAGGCCCTCGAGCTTGCGGGCGACCTCTCCGAGACGAAGCTGCTGGACCACCTCAAGGCCAGGGGCGTCAACACCCTCGTCTACCACGAGTCCTGGACTGAGATACAGGCGTACGGCTCCACCGAGCTGCACAGCGATAAGCTCCACGATCTGGTCAGGGCCTGCCACGAGCGCGGCATCAAGCTGCTGCTGTACTTCGGCTACGAGCTGTCCGACGCCGCGCCCGAGTGGGACCTCTATCGCGACGAGGTCCTGGTGCAGCCTCGCCGCGGTGGTTACCAGCGCAAGGACATCCCGCAGACCGCGTACATCTGCTGCTACCGGAGCCCCTGGAAGGAGTACGTGCTGCACAGCATCGCGCGGATGATGGATGAGTACGACATTGACGGCGTCTACCTCGACGGCACCACCGAGCCTTTCGGCTGCGACAACGAGACCCACGGCTGCGGCTACGTGGGCGAGGATGGCGAGCGCCACCGGACCTACCCCATCTTCGCCGTGCGCGACCTGATGCGCAGGATGCGGCATATCATCAAGTCGCGCAAGCCCGACGGCCTCATCAGCGCGCATATGTCCGCCAGCGTCACGATGCCCACCCTCGCCTTCGTTGACGCCTACTGGGACGGCGAGCAGCTCGATGTCAAGGAGCGCGGGTTCCGCCTGGCCTTCGACGCCTTCCGCGCGGAGTTCATGGGCCGCAACTACGGCGTGCCCGCCGAGTTCCTCAGCTATGAGAAGAAGCCGTTCACCTTCCACGAGGCGCTCGGGATGGCGCTGGTGCACGATGTCCTGGTGCGTCCGACCGTGCACGGCAACAAGCTGGAGGTGATGTCGAAGGTCTGGCGCGTCTGGGACGAGTTCGACGTGAACTCCGCCGAGTGGGTGCCCTACTGGAGAGAGGGCGGCCCGGTCACAAGCGAGGATGCCGGCGCGCTCATCTCCAGCTACGTCAAGCCGGAGGCGGCGCTGTCGGTCGTCACCAACTGCGGCGAGCGCGCGCAGCGCTTCCGGGTGGAGATTGACGCACGCGCCCTCGGCCTCGACCCCGACCAGCTTGCGGTCACCGACGCCCTCACCGGCGAGGTCCTGGAGGTGCATGGCAGCGCGGTGCGCATCGAGCTTGATCCCCTGCATATGATTATGCTGCACACCCAGCAGGCGACCCCGGAGGGATGATAGGGCGATGAGTCAGCCGATGTTCCGCGCCGCAGAGGAAGCCGACATCCCCGAGGTCCGCCGCATCGCCGCTGCCGCCTGGACGCCGATTTTTGAACACTTCCGCGAACTGATGGGCGATGACCTCTACCAGCGCGAGCGCCCCGGCGACCGCCGCAAGAACAAGGCCGACCAGGTTGAATCGCACTTCCGCAATCATGCGGAGTGGGCCTTCGTGGTCGAGCTCGATGGGGAGGTCGTCGGCTTCTGCACGTACGTCCTCAGAGACAGCGGCGTGGGCGAGATCGGCAACAACGCGATTGATCCCGACTACCAGGGCCGAGGCCTGGG
>CBFDBV010000286.1:0-6380 GCA_965603135.1 uncultured bacterium | reverse complement strand
CAGGCCCGCCGTCGCCAAGGCTATGGCGGGTAGACTTGGAAGCCTGCCCCACAGGATCGGGAGAGGGGGGGAACGGCAGCGACGGCAGCGGCGACGGCAGAAACAGGGCGCTGGGTGAGCTGAACATCGGCCATGGCAGAGGAAGCGTACCGACAAATGACGACGCGTGACTATGTGCGGCTGCTGCGGCGGCGGAAGCGGACGCTAGGGATCGTGCTGGCCGCGTGCGTGCTGGCCGCGCTGCTCTACAACGCGCTGGCAACACCAGCCTATGAGGGGCGGGCAGAGCTGGTGGTCAGGTCGGAAGCAGGTATGCGACCATCCATACTCGCGGCCGCTGCGCCCCTGCTCAGCCTGCTGGGAGAGCCAAGCTCCCTGCTGGGCGCGGGGGACCTGGCAACGCAAGTGCAACTCATCAACAGCAGGCCGTGCCTGGAACAAGCGCACGCCCTAGTCAATAACCGGCGAGCACTCCTGCACAATGTGCGCCACCAGGGCCTCAAGGACGAGGACCTGCTGGTCCTGCCGGAGATACTCGAACTGCTGCCGAACGCGCCGCCGCCGAGCCTGTGGTCCGACCAGTACCAGGCGCTGCTGGATACGCTGCTGGTGTCGGGGATCGAGGACTCGCAAGTCATCGAGGTGCGCTGCGAGTCCACCGACCGCGAGCTGGCGGCGGACTTCATCAACGCGCTGGCGCTGGCCTACCTGGGGCGGAGCCTGGCAGAGGCGCGAGCCGCCGCACGGCGTACGCGGGAGTACGTGCAGCAGGAACTGGGGGATACCGAGGAGCGCCTGGCTGAGGCGGAGGATCGGCTGCGGTACTTCGGCGAAGCGACGGGGACGGTGGCGCTGGAGACGGCCGCCGAGCAGCAGATAGGGCTGCTGGCGCGGCTCGACGAGCAGGCAGCCGCAGCCGAGGCAAAGATGAACGCGCAAGCAGCCCTCCAGGGGGAGCTGATGGCGCAACTCAACACCCAGGAGGAGCGCGTCATAGCAGCGACCGTCACCACGCGTAACCCCGAGATCGTCAACCTGCAGAACGCGCTCGCGGCAGCAGAGGCCGAGCGCGTGAGCCTGCTGGAAGAGTACACCGCGGACAGCCCGCCGGCGCGGCAAGCGACCGCGAAGGTGGATGAGCTGCGAGAGCGGCTGGCAGAGGCCGCAGAGGAAGTCGTCGGCTCGCGAGAGGAGATACTCAACCCGCTGGCCCAGGAGATCATCAAGCAGCTCGGGATGGCCCGAGGGGAACACCTGGGCGCGCGAGAGGCGCTGCGGGTGATGAGAAAGGCCATCGGGCGCGTGGAAGCGCAACTGTCGGAGATGCCCGCCGAGCAGCTTGAACTGCTCAGGCTCCAGCGCGAGGTGAAGCTGCTGGAGAAGATCTACCTGGCGCTCAAGGAGAAGGAGCAGGAGTACGAGATCGCCGAGAAGACGAAGATGCCATCCTCGAGCCTGATCGAACATGCGATCCCGGCGGAGGAGCCGCTGCGACCGAAGCGGGCGCTGAACCTGGCGGCGGCGATCGTGGCGGGGATATTGCTCGGGCTGCTGGCGGTCGCGGCGGCCGAGCACCTCGACGAGAGCTTCGGTGAGCCGGAGGAGGTGGCGCGCACGCTCGGGCTGCCAGTGATAGCTGTGCTCGGTGGCGCGGCGTGGCGGCGCTACGCCGAGGGAGACGTGCCTGAGAGCGGGCCGATGCGAGAGACGCTGGAGGTGATCCTGCGGCATACGCGGGCGGGGGCGGCAAGCGCAACAGGGCCCAGGGTCGCCCTCGTGGCGCCGGTGAGTGAAGCGGGCGAGGCGCGGGTCGTCGCGGAGGCGCTGGTGCGCGTGGGAGCCGAGCGCGGAGGCGCGGGCCTGCTCATAGCCGGGGAGCAGCCGGGGCTGGCCGAGCTGGCCGCCGGTAGCGCAGGGCTCGAAGAGGTGGCGCAACCGCTGGGCGAGGAGGGCCTGCGCGTCATCGGCCTGGGGGCCGAGCCGCTGGAAGGGCTGTCGGCGGAGCAGATAGGGCGGGCCCTGGAGGGGACCGGGGCCGAGGTGATCGTGGTCGCGTGCCCAGCCGGCAGCGGCATCGCGGCGCTTGGGCCCCTGCTGCGCGGCGGGTGGCCGACGCTGATGGTGGTGGCTCTGCGGCGCACGCCGCGTTCGAGGGCGGTGCGCATGGCGCAGCTCCTGGGGGAGCTGGGGGCGCGCGTTCGGAGCGTCATCGCGACGGGGGGAGCGCGGTGCGAGGCGGAATATTACACGGCAGGAACGACAGCAACGACAGTGGTGAGTTGCGAGTAACGCCCCGACGTCATCTGCCGTTCGCCGTTGCTCGCCACTCGCCACTCGCGACTGCGGCGAAGCCGCAGGGGGACAGTCCCCTGGAGCAGAGCAATGGTGCTGGTCATAGGTATTGACGGCGCAAGCCCAGAGGTCGTCGAGCGTCTGACCTCGCGAGGACGCCTGCCAGCCCTGCGTGCCCTGATGCGCCACGGGACGTACGGCCGGCTGGAGTCATCAGCCAACTGTAACCCCATCTCCGCCTGGGCGAGCCTGCTGACAGGCACCAACCCCGGCAAGCACGGGGCCTGGGACCTGTTCAACCTCGTGCCCGACAGCTACGAGTGGCAGCCGGCACACGCGTGGCTGCTGCGCGCCCCCACCATCGCGCAACTGCTGACCGAGAGAGGCCTGGAGGTGGGGACGCTCTTCGTGCCGATGACCTTTCCCGCGCGAGAGGCCGAGTGGACCACCGTCGCGGGCTGGCTGGCACCCTCCCTCGAGACGCCGGGCTTCGCGTACCCGGCGCGGATCGCGGAGCTGGCCGCCGAGTACCTCAAGGACACGGCGCCGGCGCCTGAGGTGCGTCCCCACGCTGAGGCCGGTCGCTACGAGGCGGCCCTTGAGCTGGCGCGAGATGGGGTCGAGGCCAAGTGCGACCTGGCAGAGAGGCTGCTGACGGACCGGCAATGGGACTTCCTGGCCGTGAACTTCGTGGAGACCGACCGGATGCAGCGGTGGTGCTGGGACCTGATAGACCGAGCGCACCCGGCCTACCGGGAGGAGGTGAGCGAGGCTCACGCGCATTGCGTGGAGGACCTCTACGCGGCAGTGGACGCGGCCGTGGGGAGGCTGTCGAACTGCCTGGGGCCGTCGGACCAGTTGATGGTGGTGTCCACCTACGGGATGGCGCTGAACAACCGTGCCGCGGACTGCGTGCCGGAGGTGATGGAGCGCCTGGGGCTGGTCGCGAAGCCAACGCCGGCGGGTGGAGGCTGGCAGAAGATCAAGGCCGGCGCCTCGAGGTCAATGCAGAGCGTGTGCCGGGCGGCGAGGCGCGTGCTGCCGGGCTTCCTGGCCGATAGATTGCCAAAGGAGCGGCCCGGTGAGGCAGGGCCGGTGCGCGCGGGAGCTTCGGCAGAGAGCACCGACCACGCGAGCAGCCTGGCGTTCCCGGCCGCCGGCGGGCACGTGGTGCTGAACCTGAGGGACGAGTTCCCGGAGGGGGCGGTGTCCGCGGAGGCAGAGGCGAGGGTAAGGGGTCAAATCCGGTCGGTGCTGTCGTCGGCGATTGATCCGGCGACCGGTAGGCGGCCCCTGGAGTGGGCCCGGAGCCGCGAGGAGGTCTGCGAGGGCCCGCACCTGGATCGGATCCCGCACTTGGTGACGCGCTGGCGGTCGGTGGGCGTGGTGTCGGGGCTCACGGTGACCGGGCGTGATGGGCAGGTGTGGGTGGCCGCGCCGCCGGGGGCAGCGCCGAGTGGGGCGGCCGCGCCTGAGGGCATACTGATCGCGGCCGGGGCGGGCCTGAACCGGGGAGTGCGCCTGGAGGGCGCTCGCGTGGAGGATGTGACCGCGACCGTGCTGCACCTGTGCCGGGCACCGGTGCCCTCGTACTTCGACGGCCGAGTGCTGACCGCCGCGATCGAGCCGGAGTACCTGGCGGCGCGACCGGTGAGGACCGCCGAGCGCGAGCTGCCCACGATCATTGACGATGCCGGGCGGTGCGAGGCGGCAAGCGAAGCGGTGGAAGAGCACTTGAGAGCGTTGAGGTACCTCTCCTGAAATGCACCCCGTGATGATCGTAGGCATAGACGGCTGCGCGCCGGGGCTGGTGGAACGCTGGGCGGAGGGCGGCGAGCTGCCCACGATCGCGCGGCTGATGGCCGATGGGTGCTTCGCCACGCTGCGCTCCACGCCTAACTACCAGAGCGCATCAGCCTGGACCTCGATGGTCACCGGGGTCAACCCGGGTAAGCACGGGATCTTTCACTTCATGAACCCGCAGCCCGGGAGCTATGAGTTAGTTCAGATTGACGCGACCGCGCGCAAAGCGGCCAGCATCTGGCGGCTGCTGTCCGACGCCGGCGCGCATGTGACGGCGCTTAACTTCCCCGTGTCGTACCCAGCGGAAGAGGTGCGAGGGGTGCAAGTCGCGGGCTGGCTGGCGCCCTCGGCCACCAGCCCGGGGTTCAGCCACCCGCCCGAGCTGGCGTGGGAGCTGGTCGCGAGGTTCGGCCCGTACCCGATACAGCCGGATGTGCGGCGGCATACGAGCGCCGGCCGCTACGAGCAGGGCGTGAGCAGCGCGCTGGCGGGCATCCGGTATAAGGCCGAGGTAGGCAGGTGGCTCCTGGGCCAGCAGAGGGGCGACCTGTTCGGGATAGTTTTCACTGAGAGTGACTCGGTGCAGCACTGGTACTGGAACCTGCTTGACCCCTCGCACCCCGAGCACGATCGCGAGCTTGCGCGGGCGCATGGCGATGCGATCCTGCGCGTGTACCGCGCGCTGGATGCGGAGATCGGGCGCTTGCTGGAGAGCGCGGGGGAAGAGGTCAACATCCTCATCGTCTCGGACCACGGGCAGGCGGCGAACCCGCGCGGGCAAGTGTTCCTGCGCGGGTGGCTGCGTGAGACGGGGCTGCTGGTGGCGCGAGATGAGGGGAGAGGTCGGATCGCTCGGCTCGCCGGCGGCGTGGGGCGAGGCGTGAATGCGCTGCTGGGCGGAGGGCTGGAGTTCCTCAAGAGGCGGGCGCCGAACGCGCTGAAGGTGCGGCTGGCGAGCCGCCTGCCGGGGCTGCGAGCGCGGTCGCTGGCGGGGATGCGCCGCATAACGCCCGACTGGGAGCGCACGCGCGCGTGGACGGAGACCGGGCACATCTTCATCAACCTGAAAGGTCGGCAGCCGAACGGGATCGTCGAGCCGGGCGATGAGTACGAGGAGCTGCTGGACAGCATCGCGCGGGAGCTTCTGTCGCTGACCGAGGCCGAGAGCGGCGAGAGGCCCGTGCGGGAGGTGGTGCGCGGTAGCGAGGTGATGCACGGGCCCTGCGCGGCGCTGATGCCCGATCTGCTGGTGCACTGGCGGAACGAGGTGCCCGTGCGGCGGCTGGCCTGGCAGCGGCCGGACGGGGAGCGCGTGAGCATCGAGCCGCCGTGGAAGCTGCAACTGCCGAGCGGAGCGCATCATCCGGATGGCGTGCTGGTGGCGGCGGGGCCCGACTTCCGTGAGGGCCTGAGGGCGGAGGCCCTGTCCATCTACGACGTTGCGCCGACGGTGCTGCACCTGCTCGGGCAGGCGGTGCCGTCATACTTCGACGGGAAGGTCGCGACGCATCTGCTGCCCGAGGAGGCCGCGGCCGGTGTGCGGGTGCGGGAGATGAGGCCGGGCGAGGGCGCCGGCCCGCCGGGCGACAGGGTGGCCGATGAGGCGGGCGTGGTGCAGGAGCGTCTGCGAGGGCTGGGGTACGTCAACGGCGGGCAATAGGCAATAGGCAATGGGCAATAGGCAATGGGCAATAGGCAATGGGCAATGGGCAATGGGCAATGGGCAACGGGCAACGGGCAACGGGCAACGGGCAACGGCAACGACAACGGCGACGACAGACGGCAACGACGGAACCGCAGAGAACGCAGAGAAGGCGGAGAACGCAGAGAACAGCAGGCAATGGGCAATGGGGCACGGCGAACGGCAACGGTGCACGGCTGCGGGCCTTCGGCCCGCAGGCCGACCTACGCGAATGATTCGGGCTGGGAGGCGGGAGGGTTGACCGACCGGTGGCTGGTGGGGATACTCGCGTGTCCGGTGTGCCGGGGACATCCGCTGGCGCTGGAGGGCGTAAAGGGCGAGGGTGAGATGATCCGCGCGGGGCAACTGCGCTGCCCCGAGTGCGGGCGGAGCTACCGCATCGAAGACGGCCTCGCGAGCCTGCTGCCCGATGAACTCGACCGCGTCCTGACCCCGCGAGATGGCGGCTGGCAGAAGTGGCGGGAACTGATGGACCAGTTCCTGGCCTGGCGCGAGCGCACCTGGGGGACGCCCGAAGCCGCCGAGAAGCGGCGCGGCACGCGCGAGCCGCTGCACCGGGCCTTCGTCGAGTTCTGCGGGCTGG
>CBFDBV010000285.1:0-6405 GCA_965603135.1 uncultured bacterium | reverse complement strand
ATCAGTGCGCTCGATGGCCAGCCACGGACAGGTCCTCATGCAGTTGCCGCAGTTCCCGCACAGGCCGCAACTCAGGCAGCGGCGCGCCTCGGCGACCGCTATCTCCTCTGCCAGCCCCAGCGCCACCTCCTCGAAGTCGTACCGGCGTTCCTCGGGCGGACGCTTCACGATCCGCTGTCGCCGCGTGAGGATCAGCGGCTCGTGAGCCTTGATTGCCTCCTCCGGCTCAACTCGGGGCAGCAGCGGGGGCGACGCGGCCGTCACTTCCTCGCCGCGCAGATAGGCGGTGATCGAGCCCGCCGCGCGCTTCCCGGCGGCGATCGCCTCGACCAGGGGCCGAGGGCCGCTGACAGCATCCCCGCACGCGAAGATGTCCGGCTCGCAGGTTGTGCACAACTCACGGTCCGCCGCCAGCAAGCCGCCGCAAGCGAGACGGTCCAGGCCCATGCGCTCGAGCCACTCAAGGTCGGGAAGCTGACCGATGGCGACGACGACCGTGTCGCACTCGATGACCTGCTCGGCGCCGGCGATTACCTCGAAGCCAACGCGGCCATCGGGACCGGGCTCGGTGGGCCGAGTCTGCGCGCACCGGATGCCGGCGACGCGGCCTTCTGCTCCAAGCACCTCGACGGGCTGCAACTGCTCGACAAGCTCGACGCCCTCCTCGATGGCCTCCTCGAGCTCCTCCTGGCGGGCCGGCATATCCTCTCGGCGGCGGCGGTAGATGAGCGAGACGCGGTGCGCCAGCCGGATTGCCACTCGGGCCGCGTCCAGTGCCACGTCCCCGCCGCCAACCACCGCGACGTGCCGGCCAAGGGTCAGGTTGTCCCCGAGGTTGTGCGCGCGTAGCATCTTGACGCCCTCGAGCACCCCCTGGAGGTCCTCCCCTGGGATGTTCAGTCGGTGCTGCCTGTGACCGCCTACCGCGAGCAGGATTGCTCCGTAGCCCTCCTCGCGCAGGTCCTGGAGGGAGGGCTTGATGCCGACCGGAGTGTTGGTGCGTATCTCAACGCCCAGCGACTCAATCGCCGCGATCTCCTTGCGCACGACATCCCTGGGCAGACGGTACTCGGGTATGCCGACGCTCAACATCCCACCCGGGACCGGCAATCTCTCGAAGACCGTCGAGCGGAAGCCCTCAAGAGCGAGCCGGTAGGCTGCCGTGAGCCCGGCCGGGCCGGCACCGACGATGGCGACACGCTCCGGCTGGAACGGAGGCGGCTGCGGGGTCGGATTGAGATACCTGCCGCCGTGGTCGGCCGCGAACCTCTTGAGCGCGGCGATGGCAAGCGCATCGTCAGCGTCCCCGCGCGCGCAGGCCGTCTCGCAGGGATGATGGCAGCAGCGCCCAAGCACTCCGGGGAAGGGGTGGTTCTGCTTGATGAGCCGCAGCGCCTGGTCGAAGAAGCCGTCGGCGATGAGGTTGATGTAGCCCTGTGCATCCTCGTTGATGGGACATTCCCAGCGGCAGGACGCGGTCCCGCGCGGCTTGATCTCCGCGCGCACGAGATGCCGCCGGTCCACCTCCTGGAGCGGGACGATGCGATCGGCCACCACGCCTCTCAGGTCCGCGACGGAGGCAAGCTCGTGGCGATCGAGATACTCGATCAGCCCCGCGTTCAGGGCGCGCAGGATGTCGTAGCTCTCCAGATAGATGCCGGTGACCACCTGGGCGGTGGTCGCGCCGGCCAGCAGGTAGGCGATCACGTGCTCGGCCTGCGTGACGCCTCCGCTCGCGCTGACCTGGAGGCTCGTGTTAGGTGAGACCTCCGCAATCCATCGCAGGACGTAGTTCCGCGTCCAGGGCCCACCGTGGCCGGCGAAGCCGCCGTGGAGCACCGCGCGCTGCTCTTCCACGTCCAGCTCCAGCCCCGTGAAGCGGTTGAATAGCGTCACGCCCTGCACGCCGGTCTCCTCGATGGCCTTGACCAGGTTCAGAGGAGAGGTGAGCTGGGGCGTCAGCTTGACGATCAGTGGTAGCTCGACCTGCTCGCGCACGGCCCGCACGATCTCCAGGATGCGCCTCTCCACATCCTGGCCCGTGAAGGCGACCGAACCATGAGGACAGGAGACATTGATCTCGATGGCCGCGGGCTGCGCCTGCGCGATGATGCTGGTGTTCTCCAGCCAACTGTCCAGCTCCTGGCAGTCAATGTTGGCGATGACTGGGATGCTGAGCGCCTCGCGGGCACGGGCAAGCTCCGCCGCGTACTCCTCGGCGCTGAGACTGCTGGCCTGCTCGTAGGAGTAGAGGGTGAAGGTCTCGTGGTGAGCGAGTTCGTGCTGGAGGAGGCTGTAGCGCGGCGCCGGGGACTTGCGCATCGCCACGATGTCCGAGAAGCCCTTCATAATGACCGCGCCCGCGCCGGCATCCTCGGCGCGTTGCATAAGCTCAACGCTGCGAGTGATGGCCGCCGAGCCCGCAATGATGGGCGTGCTCAGTCGGAGGCCGGCGAATTCGGTCGCGAGTGATGCCAAGCCCCGGAGCCTCCTACAAGGGACACTTAACGATGCGCCAGCCGCTGCGCCGGCAGCGCTGGCGTCATCGGGCACACAATACCATCTGCTGGCGGATTCGTCAACGCGCTCGCCGGGGACAGGGCCCACCCCCCGTGCCGAGGAGAAACCCCCAGCCAGGAAGGCGTCCTTCTGTCCAAGGGCGAAGAACGCGCCTGACGAGACACAAACATCTTCCAGCCGAGGGCTTGCCCTCGGTCCCGCCGAGGCGGGACAAGCGCTCCGCTGAGAAAGCCGGAGAGAGGAATGCTATGAAACATCCGACCTGCCGCGCAATCGTGGTTATTGCTGCCGGGACGATTCTGATGGTGCTGGGAGCAGTCGCCTCCAGTGCCGGCGAGGTCACGCTGGATGGCAAGCCGGTCAAATTGGATGGGCCGCTGCTTCGGATCGGCAGCCAGTACCGGTTGCTGCCTGCTGTATCGTATCTGGAGGGGCTGGGCGCGCGCGTGACGTGGGACGCAAACACGCAGCAGATCACGGCCGTGAAAGCCAACACGCGTCTCATCTTGGTCATCGGCCAGGATTACGCGATAGTCAACGGCGACAAGGTCCCGCTGTCAATCGGGGCTCAGACCTTGACCGGGAAGCCCTACGTCCCGCTGATGAGTTGCGCCGATCTACTCGGCTTTGACGTGGCGCGCGACCCGGACTTGCTCACGGTGACCATCACCACGAGGCCGGACCTACCCCAGATCCTTGCTGTGACGACCCCGGGCTACGTGAAGCCGCTCAAGGCCGGCGAGGAGCTGCGGATACAGATCACGGGTACGCCGGGGTGCCAGGCCACGGCCGCCCTGGGCGAGGGGGGCAAGTCAATCGCCCTTGCGGAGGCGCAGCGCGGCACCTACCTGACCAACGTGCAGATCGCTCAAGGCATGGACGTCACGAACGTGAAGGTGGCCGGCAGGCTCGTCCGGGGCAACGAGACCTCCGAAGTGGCATTCTCGCCCGATGCTGTCACCATTGACACCCTCCTGCCCAAGTTCAGCCACGTGCTCCCCGCCCGCGACGCTACGGTCGCCAACGCCAGCCCCACGATCAGCGTCATCTACGAAGACCGTGGCGGCAGCGGCCTCAACTTGACGACGGTGAGCGTCTTCCTGGACAGCGTGAACGCCACGCAGCAGGCCCAGGTCCGCGCTGACAAAGTCACGCTGGCCGCCCTGCAACTGCCCCCGGGCCAACACACGGTGAAGGTCACGCTCGAGGACCTGGCACGCAACGCCCACTTCGTGGAGTGGCAGTTCTCCGTCGCCCTTGCGCCCGGGACACAGATAAGGTCGGTGCGACACAATGCGGCCGGCCCCCTCACGGCCGGTAACACGCTGACCGTCACGATGGAGACAGTTGCGGCGGGCCGGCAGGCGACCTTTGACATCGGCCAGTTCAAGACGGGCCTGGCTATGGCCCTGCAGCCGGGCACCAACACCTACGTGGGCACCTACGCGGTTGCCGCGAACGACCGCGTCACCGGCGCCATCGTGACCTGCCACTTCGTCGCCGCGAACGGCGCCCAGCACAGCCTCGCGGCGGGGACACCGGTGACGATCAGCCCACCGTTGCCCACGAAGCTCGAGATACGCAGTCCGAAGGCCGGCGAGACCACGGCGCGGCTCATAAAGGTCTCCGGGAGCGCGCCACCGGGCACGCGTGTGCGCTGCACCATCAGCTACGTGAAGATAATCTTCGCAGGAGAGCTCACCTCAGTCGTGCTCGAGGTGGATGAGGACGGGAACTGGGAGAGCGACGAGATTGATCTGAAGATCCCACTCCTGAAGATGGCGGACAAGTACACGCTGCGCTGCGAGCTGCTCGATGCAGAGGACAAGGTGGTCGAGGAGCAACAGGTCGAGTTCGACGCACGGGAATAGCGAGGCCACAGCACACGAAGGGCCCGCGTAGGTCGGGCTTCTAGCCCGCCAGTAGGAGGTCAAGGCCGGAGGTGGGCCTTGACGAAGTCGGCGAATTCGCGCAAGCCGAAGGGCTTGGTGATGTAAGGGAGCCCCGTCCGGGCGAGAAAGACGCCTGTGTCTTCGCTGAGGATGTCGCCGGTGCATATCAGCAGGCGGCGCGCCAGCTCCGGGCGACGCCTGAGCAGTTCGTCACATAGCTCGCGGCCGCTCAGGCCGGGGAGTAGCAGGTCGCAGATGATCAGATCGAAGTCCGCGGCCAGCGCCTTGGCGAGGCCCTGCTCGCCGTCAGCCGCGCAGACCAACTCATGGCCCTGCGTCTCAAGATACTGCCGGATGAGGGTCCGTAGTCCTGGCTCGTCCTCGATGAGCAGCACTCGTGCCACTGGCATTACCCCCGTATGGTAGGTGCCCCGTGCGGCCGGCCTGTGCAATGTCACCTGGTGAGACGGCTTGCCGGCCTGCTCGCGGCACCATGCTGTCGGCTGGTGCTCGGCTGGTGTCCCACGGTCTGGCTACAACAGGAGCATACTACAATAGGTCACGCGGTCACGTCGACCTCACCATGGCGAACAATGCGCGAACGACAGTGAAGGCGCCTGCCGCGTAGCCAATAGAACTGCGTCGCACTTGGTCAGACGTAGGCCTGGTCATGCGGCGGGCCCTGCACCCCGGGTCCCAGGTCGCCGCTGGTCTCTGCCCGATGCTCCTCGATGTACTGCTCCAGCCAGGTCTGCATCTCCGCGGCGATTCCCGGGTGCTGCTCGATGACGTTAGTCAACTCTTCGGGGTCGTTCGCGAGGTCGTAGAGTTCCGTGCGGGCGGCACGGGCCTCGGGGAGCTGCGCCCAGGGCGCGACGTAGTTCCACTTGCGGTTGCGCACCGAGGCGTGAAAGCCGAAGGCAGAGATGATCTGTTCCCGCTCGCTGTCGCGCCGCTCGGTAGCCAGCGGCCACAAGCTCTCTCCGTTGACCCGCTCGGGTGCCTCGATGCCCAGGATGTCGAGGACCGTGGGCATTATGTCCTGATGCTGCACGAACCCGCCGATGCGCCCCCCGGCGGCCTCTCCCTCTGGGTGCCTGATGAGCAGCGGCACCTGCGTCACCTGGTTGCGAATGCGATCCCCGCCCTTATGTATCTCGCCCTGCTCGCCCATCATACAGCCGTGATCCGAGGTGAACACGATGAGCGTGTCATCCATCATGTCACGGTCGGCGAGAGTGTCGAGCAGGCGTCCGATCCACGTGTCAACCATCGTCACCTCGCCCGCATAGGCGGCCTTCACCCCGCGAAACTCGGCCTCGGTCATATTCTTGTTGGTGCCGGGGGGGAAGAGGTACTTGAACTCGTCGTAGTCAGGGTCGTACTTCTTTCCGTACTCCGGCAGCGGGTCCCACGGCTCGTGTGGGTCGAAGCAGTCCACCCACAGGAAGAACGGATAGTCGAACGGGTAGTCGCGCACCCAGTCGGAGGCCTTCGTCATCACCCGGCCGACGAGGCTGTCCCTATCGCTCTGCCACTGCGCCCGGCCGTTGAGGTGCTGCACCAGCCAGGCGCGCGGGTCCGGCGGCCGGTTGCCCCACGAGGTCGCTTTCTCGTAGACATCCTGGATCGCGCTGAGGTCGCGCCAGTTGAACCGATCGTCCTCGACGCCGCGCACCCAGTACCAGTACTCGAAGCCGCGGTGGAAGTTCTTGTTCGGCTTCATCATGTGATACACGTCGGTCACGAAGGCGGTGGCGTAGTCGTGCTCGCGGAGCACTTCCGCGAGCGTGACATCCTGGAGGAAGAGCGGGTGCCAGCCGGTGAGGTTGACCTTGTCGGAGTGCTGGTAGTGGTACGAGAAGGGGATGATACGCCTGCCGGTGAGAATCACCCGCCGCGCCGGAAGCGTCGGCAGGCCCTCGGCGAACGCGTCTTCGAACAACACCGACTCCTTTGCGAGCGCATCGAGGTTGGGCGTCTCGATCCAGTC
>CBFDBV010000284.1:0-6411 GCA_965603135.1 uncultured bacterium | reverse complement strand
AGTAGCGAGAAACAACAAACGACAACAGCCGTGGGCCGTTACTCGCCACTCGCTACTGTCGTTACGGTGCGCGAAGCGCACCCACTCGCAACTAGCCCAGCGCCCGCTTCATCCGCGCCAGGCCTTCCTCGATCTCCTCCGTGCTGCACGCGAAGCTGAGACGCACGTATTCGTCCGCGCCGAATGCCGCGCCCGGCACGAGGCTTATGAGGCCCTCGGTCAGCAGATACTCGCACATCGCCGTCGAGTCCTCGACCTTCGCGCCGCCCAGTGTGCGGCCGTAGTGTTCGGTAACGTCGGGGAACGCGTAGAAGGCCCCGACCGGGCGGCTGCACCGCACCCCGGGGATGTCGTCGAGCCGCTCCATCACCAGGTCGCGCCGCGCCTCGAACTGCTGGCGCATCTGCTCGACGGACTCCTGGGGGCCGTTGAGGGCCTCCAGCGCGGCTTGCTGCGCGATGGAGTTGGGGCAGGAGGTCGCCTGGCTTTGCAGGCGCCCGGCGGCGGACACGAACTCCGCGTCGCCGACCAGCCAGCCGATGCGCCAGCCGGTCATTGAGTAGCTCTTCGCGACGCCGTCCGCCAGCAGCGTGCGCTCCTTCACCTCGTCTCCGAGCGTGACCGGGCTGATGTGCTCCGCCCCGTCGAAGATGATGTGCTTGTAGATCTCGTCGGAGACGATCACCAGGTCGCGCTCGACCGCCAGCTCGGCTATCCCCTCGATGACCTCCCGCGAGTACACGGCGCCGGTCGGGTTGCAGGGGGTGTTGAGCAAGATGGCGACGGTGCGGTCTGTGACCTCGGCGCGCACCCGCGCCAGGTCGGGCTGGAAGTCCTGCTCCCAGTGCGTGACGACTTCCCTGGGCTCGCCGCCGCAGAGCCTTATCTGGTCGGGGTACGTGACCCAGTAGGGCGTGAGGATGATGACCTCATCGCCCGGCTCGACCAGCGTCTGAAAGACGTTCATCAGCGAGTGCTTCGCGCCGTTGGACACGAGCACCTGGCCCGGCTCGTAGCTGACGCCCAGGTCGCGCTTGATGGCCGCGACGACTGCTTCCTTGAGTTCAGGAGTTCCGGACGCGGCAGTGTACTTCGTGGCTCCCTCTGCCATCGCCTGACGTGCGGCTTCGCAGATGTTCTCGGGGGTCGCGAAATCCGGCTCGCCGACGGCAAATGAGAGCACGTCCTTGCCCTGCTTCGATAACTCGTCGGCCTTGATCTTCATTACCATCGTGGCGGAGGGGGTGATGCTATCCAGGCGAGCGGCGATCTTCATAGCAAAGCCGACCTCACTCTCGTCCCCCGAAGCCTTGGCGAAGGGGGATGCGCTCCGGTCGCAGGGTAAGCAAGCGCAAGCAGGGGCTGGGGCAGTTCGCGGCCCAGCCGCCGCAGCTCGGTCCTGGCCTCTTCGTAGCCCGGGTCGAGCCAGCACACGCGCTTGAGCGTCCTCTCTGCGTCCCCGATGCGCCCCAGCCGAGCATACGCGACGCCCAGATGATAGAGTATCTCGGGGTGTTCGTGGGGGCAGAGCCGCACCGCGCGCTCGAGATAGAAGGCGGCATCCTTCAGGTGCCCCTGGCGAAAGCGTACCCAACCCATGCTGTCTACAAACGCGGGCTGCAGCGGGCGCAGCTTGACGGCTTCCTTGATGGCCGCCTCAGCCGGGCCGAGGTCGGCGTTGGCATCGGCCAGTATGTATCCGGCGGCGTTCATTAGCAGCGCGAACTGCGCGCTGCCGATGGCCTTGCGGCGGCGCAGTCCCACCGCTTCTGCGATTTGCTTTCGGCAGATGCCGATGCCTCGCTGGCGCTGGCCGGTTTGCAGCAGGCACTGTGCGAACAGGACGTCTCTCTGGCGGTCGTGATCCTCATCGGTCAGAGCAAACAGGGGAAGGGCCCTCTCGTAGGCCCCGGCCTCGACGTAAAGGGGCCCCGCCAGTGTCCTTACGGTTGGATCATCGGGCAGCAGGGCCAGCGCGCGATCGAGATTCCTGACCGCCCCCGCGCGGTCCACGGGCAACCGCGCAAGTTGCTGCGCGGCGCTCTGCACGTAGCGCAGTCCCACGAACTCGCGCCGCATACTGTCCATCTGCGCGCAGCCGCTGAGGCCCGCTACGAGCCCTGCCAGCAGGGCGATGATTAACGTCCGCGCCGCGCTCAACTGCCTCCCCTCGCCTTGTTCTCTTCGGGCGCGAAGGCCACGACGTTGTAGTACTCCATCCCCAGGACGACCATTTCTTCGGCGATGAGGGGGGACGAGTAGACCGCATAGGAGGTGGGGTAGCTCCACAGGACCTGGCCGTCCTCCAGCGACAGAGCATAGAGCGTGCCGTCCTTGGAGCCGATGTAGACGACGCCGGCGGCCACGGCGGGCGCTGACAGCACTTCATCCTCGGTCTCGGCCGTCCACACAATGGCCCCGTCTGCCCGATTGAGCGCGTACACGTTGCCGTCCATGCACCCGACGATGGCCCGATCACCGCCAAGCGCGGGGCAGGAACGCACCCGGCCGCCGACCGGGCGCCGCCAGAGGATCTCCCCGGTGTCGGCCGCAAAGGCGAAGATCGCCTCCGCGTCGGAGCCGCAGTAGAGGCGCCCATCGGCCCCGCTCGCTGAGGTTGCGATGGGCCCCTCGGTGTCGGTGCGCCAGATCTGCTCGCCGGTCTCTGGATCAAGCGCATAGAGCTTCCCATCCCAGGAGCCGATGAAGAGACGACCGTCCATTATGCTTGGCGCGGCAGAGATGTCGTCGTCCGCCTGGGCCTGCCAACGCAGCTTGCCGTCACGGGCAGCGACCGCGACCACCTGACCCTCCTGGTTGCCCGCGATAACGAGGCCCGAATGTACCGCCGGCGAGGATCGGCTCGGCGCCCCGGTGTCGTAGATCCACCGCACGTCCCCGTCCTGCAACCCGGCGGCGTAGAGCTGACCGTCTCGCGAGGTGACGTACGCGATGTCCCTGTCAAGGGCAGGCGCTGCCTCCACCCGGTCGCCGGTGCGCAGCTCCCAACGCAAGCTGCCGGAGCTGCTGTCCAGCGCGTAGAGGTAGCCGTCGCGCGAGCCTACGCATATCAGACCGGCGGCGGAGGAGGCGGAGGCTACCACCGGCCCCCTGGTCTGGAAGCGCCACTTGACGGCGAGGGGGGGAAGAAGCTCTTGCGGAGCGAACCCGGTGCGGCGCGCGTTGCCGTGGAACGTGGGCCAGTCCTCGCCGCCTTCGGTGGCCCGCTCGCGTTGTGCCTTGATCCCCGCGCGCGCCTCAGCGATGGCCTGCATGCCCGTCTCGGTGGTCGCGAGTCCCTCGGCCTCATCGAGCAGCTCGAGCGCGCGATCGTGCTCTCGCCGGTGCTCGTGGGCGAGCGCCAGGGCGAAAGCGGTCTGCGGCGAGTCCGGCTGATGGCTGCGGGCCCTCTCAATCTCCTCGAGGCTCTCGGGCTCCTGGCTGACGCGGCCCAGAGCGTAGGCGACGGCCCAGGGCGCGTCCTCGCCGTTGCTGAGTCGCCGCAAGAGCAGGCGCGTGGTGCCGGGCGCGTCCATCTCCATCAGCGCCTCGGCCACCTCCTCCCGCATCTGCTCGTCGCCATCCTCCAGGGCCTCCGCGAGCGGCCGGAGTCCTCTGCGGCTGTCAATCCTGCCGAGCGCATACGCCGCCAGCCGGCGCTCCTGCTCGTCGCCGTGCCCCAGCATCTGCACCAGCTCACGATCCAGGCGGCGCAAGTGCTGCTCGGTTGTCTCGCGGACCTCGCTGTCGTCATCATCGAGCAGTCTGACCAGCTCGGGGAGATAGGCAGGCGACAGGTGCCGTGTCAGCCCACGCAAGGCCACCAAGTGCACGTGCGCGTGCTCATCTTGCAGCATCGCCTTGAAGGTCGCCTCCAGGCGTTCGCCCAGCTCCTCGGCTCGGTCCAGCCAGTAGCCCACATCTTGATCGCGGTGCGCCGCGCTGCGAATGATAAGCTCCATCTCCTCGGGGGAGATGTTCAACTCGTTGCGGTAGGTGGCGATGATGCGAAGCGCGCCCTCGGACATCTGGAGGCCGAAGCGCTGGTAGTTGTCGAGTTCCCGTGTGAGCAGGTCCTGGACGTCCTTGACCTCGATCTCGCGCTCGGACATCCAGTGCTCTATCTTGTCGGCCACGTACTCGTGCACCAGCTCGTAGGCGCGGTGGTGCTCTCTGCCCACGCGCCGGACCAGCCGCAGATCAATCAGCCGAGCCAGGACCTTCTCCACCGCGTCCTCGGCCTGCGCCACCTCAGCCGCGATGCGCTCGAGGCTGCGCGCCATCTTCAGCTCGGAGGATGCCACCATGTCCTTGAGGATGGCGCGCGCGGTCCGCCGCTCCAGAGCCGGGAACTGACTGAGGGCGTAATCCAGGTAGTCCCGGAGTATGTGCTCGGCGCCATCGAGCTGCTCGTAGGCGTGCAGACCGATGCGGTGCCGGCGGCCGGACAGCGACTGATACAGCCGGTCCATCACTATCTGAAGCTGCGCCGGCTCCACGCCGTCGTCCCGGGAGAGATCCAACAGGATTTGGTCCACCAGGTCCTTCTCGACGTGAATGCCGAAGCTCGCGGCAGGCTTGATCGTCGCTCGCTCAGCCTGCTCCGGAGAGAGCTTGTTGAGGCGGTAGGCATTGTGCATTATCTCCGGCAGATACTCATCCAGGCTGTAGAGCTGGCCGAGATAGTCCTCGCGAATGCTGAGCAGCACTCTGAGCTTGTCGGTCTCGGTGGCCAGCGCTTCCGCGAGCTGCCGCGCGACCTCAGCCTGCGTCCGGTCCCCGAGCTTGACGAAGTACTCCTCGAACTGATCCACTATCAGCACGAGCAGGTGTCCCGAACTCTCTATCGCCTCGCCGAGAAGATCGGCCAGCTCCCCGTCCCGATGCGGCGCTGCGCGGCCGAGGTCCTTAAGAGCTTTCGAGACCGCGTCCTTGATGTTCTCCAGCGGGTCCTCGCCGCAGCGCACGTACACCGGCAGCCACCGTCGGCCCTCATCCTCGCGCGCTTCCTCCTGCATCGCGGCCACCACGCCCGCGCACAGCAGAGAGGTCTTCCCGCGGCCGGAGGCCCCGAACAGCACGCTGAGCGGATGCTCCGAGATCATCTCTATTACGTCGGCGACCTGGTGCTCGCGGCCGAAGAAGACCTCCGCATCTTCCACATCATAGAAGTCCAGGAAGCGGTACGGCCCTCCGCTCAGCAAGGTCTGATCGCGGGCCACTTTGCGCGCCCGGCGCGTGCTGTACTCGTGGCGCGCAACGCGCTCTTCCAGGGCGCTGAAGAAGGCGCTGGGCTCGCCCGCTTCGCGGCACAGCAGGTGCCGCTGCGACGAGCGCGCACCCAGCATCTCCATCACTTCCGGCTGGAGAGAATGGTATGCAACGCTCGCGGGGCTCTCCAGCTTGAGTTCCTGGTACAGCTCCTCGTCATCCATGGGGATGATCCGGTTGACCCAGAACACCCGCTCGCCCTCACGGCTCACGTGCTCGATGAAGGGCAGATCACGGGCGGCGTAGCCCACGAAGAGGGCCAGCGGGCGAAATGCCGAGGCGATCGTCTCGCTGATGCTGGTAATGGCTGCACGCACCTCGGCCGCGGACAGGGGCAGGAAGTCTCGGCTCACCTCCCCCGCGCACTTGACCACCACCACGCGCTGGGACTCAGCCAGTGCCACCTCTATCTCGTCCGCCGGGTCCACGCCCGCCACCAACAGGTGGTAGTCCTTCTCCGCATCCATATGACGATTGTGCAGGCTCTCTTGCAGCAAGCCGGTCGGATCGGTGGTGAACACCGCCGAGAAATAGCCGTCCGAGATCATCCGGGCCAGCCGCGTGTGAGCTTCGCTGCTCCGGCCCTCTTCCAGCACTTCCCCCAGGATCTTGCAGCGCTGCACGTGGTCGCCGACGTCGCGAGCCATCATCTCGAGCGCGGCGAGTTCGGCCTCCTCCTCGGGCAGCTCCTTGCCCTGCTCCGTGGCCCATTCAAGGGCCATCTTCCCCAGGAGGTCATCAACTCTGACCTCGCCCGGGGAGGTTCGCACTGCGCTGCCTACGAACAGCACGTGCTTGCCCAGCTCATGTCTGCGGCTCTTGACGTAGTCTGCGATTGCGGTCAGCATATGGGTCAATCCTAAACGGCAGCGAACGGCGGCTCACGACGATGGCTGCTGCCTAGCCTTGTGTTTGTTGGGGCCAGCCCTGTCTTGTCCAGTCATTCGCCGTCGTTAGCCGTTGTTGGCTGCCGTTCGCTGCCGTTTCTCGCCCCACTAGGCAAAGGGGCGGCACTAAGGCCGCCCCAGACGGCAGCTAACAACGGCTAACGGCGGTAAGCGCCAGCCAACGACGTTTTTCGCTTCCGCGCTGCGCCCTCGAGCCTCTGCCGTGGGGCGTTTCCCGCTTCCCGCTTCCCGC
>CBFDBV010000283.1:0-6427 GCA_965603135.1 uncultured bacterium | reverse complement strand
CTTCCTGCGCGGCTTCACCTCCGACGGCTACTGCTCGGAGGGCCTCGGCTACTGGAACTACGGCTTCGGGCACTACGTGCTGCTCTCCGAGACGATTCGCCAGGCGACCTCCGGCGGGGTTGACCTCCTGGCCCGACCGGAGGCCCGCGCTCCGGCGACCTTCGGCGCGCGCATCGGCATCATCGGCGGCGTCTATCCAGCCTTCGCCGACTGCAGCGTCAATGCCAGGCCCGACTTCCCGCTTGTGTACTTCGTCAACCGCGTCTTCGGTCTGGGCCTTGACCGCTACGACGAGTTGCCGGCCGGGGCCGTGCCCCGCGCGCTGGCCTCGGCGATGCTCTATGCCTTCCCGAACTCGGCCTCGGAGGCTGAACCCTCGGGCGAACGGTCAGAGGGACCGGGCCTGCGCACCTGGTTCGATCAGGCCGGCATCCTCATCAGCCGCCCGGTCCCCGAATCAGAGTGTTACATGGGCGTGGCCCTCAAGGGTGGACACAACGCCGAGCACCATAACCACAATGATGTCGGCTCCTACGTGGTGGCCGTCGGCGACCGTGCTGTCCTGCTGGACCCGGGCTCGGAGGTCTACACCGCTCGCACCTTCTCCAACCGCCGCTACGAGAGCAAGCTGCTGAACTCATACGGACACCCCGTCCCGGTCGTGGCGGGTCAACTCCAGAGGCCGGGCAGGGAGGCGCAGGCCGAGGTGCTCGCGACGGATTTCGCAGACGAGGCGGACATGCTGCAGCTCGATCTGTCCGCTGCCTACGAGGTCCCCGTGCTTGAGGAGCTCACCCGCACCTTTGTCTACTCGCGCGCGGGCGCCGGCTCGCTCACGGTGACCGACCGCGTGCGCTTCGCCGAGCCGCGCACCTTCGAGACCGCGCTCATCACGCGTGGCGAGTGGATCGCCCTCGATGACGGCGTTCTGCAGGTCTACGACTTCTCCGAGGCCGTCGAGGTGCACATAATCTCCAAGGGCGCCGACTTCACTATTGGGGCGGAGGAAATCAGGGAGAACGCCCGAGTGCAGCCGACACGCCTGGGCATCAAGCTGACGGAGCCCGTAACCGCGGCCAGCATCGAGGTGACCATCACGCCTTCAGATGGCCCGGGCGCGGCGGAGCAGATCGGTCTGCTCAAGAACGGTGGCTTCGAGTACGGCGATTGGGGCTGGGTGCTGCCGACCAACTCGCTGGGGACCATCTCGACGGAGCTTGCGGCGTCGGGCGAGGCGTCCCTGAAGATCAGCGACCCCGATGACAGGCGCGGCTCGAACATCTCCTCAGCGCCTATGCGAGTAGATGGCGCCGGCGAGTTCGTCCTGAGGGGCAAGGTCTACCACGTCAGCGGCGAGGGCATCGGAATGTACATCAAGCTGCTGGACGCCGAGGGGGACCTGCTCAACGAGACGGACGAACGCGGGTGGCTCGGCGCGATCGGCACCCTTGAGGGCGAGACCGGTGAATGGGTGGATTTCGAGTTCCCCTTCACTACCACGCCCGAGACGGTAGCCATCCAGCTCTGGATCCACTCCTATAGCTCCGCGGTCGTGGAGGCCTACGTGGACGACATCGTCATCGTGGCCGCCGACGATCGGTAGGGGGTGCTGTCAGATCGAGGGGCACGCGCCCGCGCAGCGCATGACGAGGTGATGCCACGTGACCGGATGGTGCCCGGCCAACTCCGTTCTCATGGGAGTGGCCGCCTGCGTCACCATTGTCGCCGCCCTCGGCACGGCCACGGCGGCGGAGTATTGGATCGCCCCCTCGGGCGACGACGCCGGCGCGGGCACGAAGGAGCGCCCCTGGCGTAGCTTGCACCGGGCGCTCGCCCCGGAGCCCGGCCTCGAGCCCGGTGACACCATCTGGGTCCGGGGCGGGGTCTACGAGCTGTCCGAGCCTCTTGCTTTCACACCCGAGCACAGCGGCGCTCCCGGCTCGCCCGTTACGATCGCCGCTTGGCCCGGTGAAGAGGTCATCATCCGCGGCGCCCGCTCAGTCACCGGCTGGCAGCTCTGGCGCGAGGGCATCTATCGCGCCGACCTTGCCGCTCAGGGCCTCGAGGGCGCGCGCTTCCACCAGCTCTTCTACCGGGGCGAGCGCCAACCCCTTGCCCGCCAGCCCGACTTCGATCCCGAGCACCCCCGCACCGGTGGCTTCGTCTACGTCGAGGACAAGGGCCCCCGGCCCTTCGAGCAGTTCATCTACGCGGATGGCGATATCCCCTTCGACGACTGGGGCGGCATCTCGCAGGCCGAGGTCTGGACCGTCTTCGGCCGAGGCTGGAACTTCGCGCTCACGCCAGTAGTAGACGTGGATCGCGAGCACCGCATCATAACCACCCGCCGCGTGCGCCGCCATTTCGAGCGCATGAACCGCTACTTCATCCAGAACGTCCTGGGCGCGCTTGATTCGCCCGGCGAGTGGTTCCTCGACTACGAGACCAGCGCGCTCTACTTCCATCCACCCGATGGTCCGCCCGCCGACGGCGACGTCCTGGTGCCGGTCCTCGACAACATCATCGAGGTCAGGGGGTCGCTCCCCTATCCGCACGGCTACCTCCACGTGGGCTACAAGGGCTCGCGCGACGAGTTCGAGATGCCCGGGGACGCTCCCGAGGACAAACCGGTGCACGACCTCGTCTTCAAGGGCCTGCGCCTGGAGTGCTCCCGCCACAGCGGCCTGCTGCTCACCGGCGCCCGCGACTGCGCCCTCATCGGCTGCGTCGTCACCGGCATCGGGAACGTGGGCATCAACCTCGGCGGCGTCGCCAACGCCCACGAGGAGGTGGGCAACCCGCGCGTGGAGCCCTTCGAGGGCTTCTCGGGCGGCGTGGGCGGCGGCGGCCAGAACACCCTCTTCAACGATCCGTGCCAGGGCTGCCGCGTCGAGGGCTGCGACGTCTTCTCTTGCGGCGCGGACGGCATCTTCCTCTACGGCACCGGCAACCTCGCCGAGAACAACCACGTCTTCAACATCGGCCTCTTCGACAAGGACTGCGCCTGCGTCAGCCTGTGGGGCGAGGAGAACGTGGCGCGGCGCAACAACCTCCACGACGCGCCCCGCAATGCCATCTACCTCAAGGGCATAGATAACGTCGCCGAGCTGAACGACATCCACCACACCATGCTCGAGACCTGCGACGGTGGCGCCATCCGCATGTGCCAGCGCAACCTGACGATGCGCGGCAACGTCATCCGTCACAACCGCATCCTCGACACCTTCGGCTACGGGTACCCTTACACCAGTCGCACCTTCCAGTCGCCGTACTATTCCTGGGGGGTGTACCTGGACGACTTCACTTGCGGCACGACCGTGGAGGGCAACATCATCGCCCGCGTCGGCAGGGGCGGGGTGATGCTCCACGGCGGCAGCGACAACATCGTCACCGGCAACATCGTCGTGGACGCCGCCGTCGCGCAGCTCGAGCAAGCGCCCATTCGCGACAAGTCCATCTCGGGCAACGTCTTTGCGCACAACGTGCTCGTCTACGGCAGCGCGGACGCCCTCGCCTATCGGAGCACGAAGTGGGTAGACGGCTCGCTGACCTTCAGCCACAATCTCATCTGGGCCCACGGCAACCCGGTGCGCGTGGACCTGGGACGGGGCGGGTCGGCCTTCGACGACTGGCCCTCGTGGATGGGCCACGGCCTTGACAGCGGCTCAATCGTTGCCGAGCCGCGCTTCGTTGACGCCGCCAACGACGACTACCGCCTGGCGCCGGACTCGCCCGCCTGGGAGCTGGGCTTTCAGGAGATAGCCCTGGATCAGATCGGCTGCTACCGGAGCCCGGCCCGCGCCTCCTGGCCGCTGGACACCAACGCGGGCGTCGTGCGCGAAGAGCACTTGCTCTACACCCAGCCGGTCCAGCCAATCAGGGAGGACTTCGAGATTGACGTTGTCGGCCGCCCGCCGCGGCATGGTGACGTCATGGCCGGGCCTGAGGCGGCGATCGTGGTCACCGAGGAGCAGGCCGCTGGCGGGGAACACAGCCTGAAGGTCCTCGACGCTCCCGGCCTGCGGCAGCTCTGGCTGCCGCGCATCTACTACCCCCTGGAGCACAGGGAGGGCCGCGTCCGCTTCTCGTGCGACCTGCTGCTCGACGCCGAGCGCCCGCCGCGTCTATACATAGACCCGCGTCAATACAGCGACACCGGAGAGGCCGAGTACTTCAACGGGCCCATGCTCGTCATCGCTCCCGACGGGACCATCAGCTCCCGCCAGGGGCAGCTCGCCCGGGTGCCACGCGGCACGTGGTTCACCATCCAGCTCGACTTCGTGCTCGGCGACGATGCGCCCGACAGCACTGCGATGGTCCTCACCGTCAGGGGCGAGGAGCCCGTCGAGCTGGAGGTGCCACACGCCCGCCCCGAGTTCCAGCACCTCGAACGCATCGTCTTCGCGAGCCTGACTGACAGCAAGTCCGTCTTCTACCTCGACAACATCGCTATCGAGCCCATCACGGAGTGACAACTGGCGCTGCGCCCGGAGGTGTCACGATGAGCACAGCGGTAATCCTGGTCCTCGTGTGTCTGAGCGTTGCGTTCTCGAACGCTCTTCATTCCGCCTGCGCCGCTGACGAGGTAACCTTCTACGTCGCCACCAACGGCAGCGACGCCTGGTCCGGCGCACTGCCCGACCCCAACGACGCCGGCACCGACGGTCCCTTCGCCACGCTGACCCGCGCGCGCGATGCCATCCGGGCGTCGCGTGTTGATGGCGCCCTCCCCGGCCCGGTGATGGTGCAGCTTCGCGGCGGGCGGTACTACCTCACCGAGACGCTTACCCTCGGCCCCGAGGACTCCGGCACCGAGCAGTGCCCGGTCACCTGGGCCGCCTATCCCGGCGAGACGCCGGAGCTCATCGGTGGCCCGCGCATCGAGGGCCTCGCCGACGCCGGCGCCGGCGTGCTCAGCGTGGACCTCCCCGGTGCCGCCGAAGGCGCCTGGGTCTTCCGCCAGCTCTTCGTGGACGGGCAGCGCATGATACGCGCGCGCCGGCCGAACTTCGACCCCGCCAACCCCTACCGTGGCGGGTTCATGTACGTGGACCGCTGCATCGGCGGCTTTGGCGGCACGGTCGGGCGCATCCACAATCGCGGCGACCGCATGGACTGGGACGTCGTGGTGCCCGCCGACGGCGACTACCACGTCTGGGTGCTCTACGGGCACAACATGCTCGCCTTTGACTGCGCCGACATGGGCGGGCGCACAGTGCTGATCGTGGACGGCGGCGAGGCCGTGCCCCTGGAGAACCTGCCGGACACGGGTGGCTGGGGCACCTACAAGTGGAGTCGCTCCGCTGTCCTGAGCCTGACCGCGGGCAAGCACCGCATCCGTTGGGAGAATCAGGTGGGCGGTGGGCTGGACCTGGACGCCTTCGCGCTGTGCACCGACGCCCACTGGACGCCGGTCGGCCATGACCTAACTGATCCGGCGGCGGGCGAGCACATGTTCGTCATCCAGGCTGAGGACTTCGTGGACTTCCATGGCCCGCAGCTTCTGGCCATGGGCGGCGACAAGTATCGGTTCCACTACAAGCCCGGAACGCTCGACCCCGCTTGGGCGGACGCGCCCGGCGCCGAGGTCCACATCTTCCCCTCGGGCCGGTCCTCGTGTCGGGCCTTCAAAGAGATCCTCGGACTCCAGAGCGTTGACGAGGCCGGCACGACGGTCGTGGTGGGCGGGCCGGAGACCAAGTCCCAGTTGCGCAAGGGCGACCGCTTCTTCGTCGAGAACGTCCCCGCACTGCTCGATGCCCCGGGCGAATGGTATCTCGACACCGCTACGGGCCGGCTGTCGGTCATCCCACCGGAGGGCTTCGGCGCAGGTTCGGAAGTGGTCGCCCCGGTGCTCGAGCGCGTCATCGAGGTGATCGGGACGGAGGAAGCGCCGGTCTCGCACCTGCGCTTCGAGGGCCTGGTTCTCCGCTGCACGGACTACTCGCCGGAGGACAACAACGCCGGCTACGGCATGGGTAGCGATGGTGTGATCCGGCTGGAGGGCGCCGCCGACTGCCGCGTGACTGACTGCACCTTCTCGGCGATCGGCAAGTATGCGGTTTGCATGAGCGGTGGGGGTGGGCACCTGGTCAGCCGCTGCCGCATCGGGCACAGTTCCTCGGGCGGGGTGCTGCTCCTCAGCAGCGCCGGCAACACCGTCTCGGGCAACCACATCCACGACTGCGGGCTGGTCTACAAGCACATTGGAGGCGTGGTGCTGCAGGGCGCAGGCACTGACGATAATCTCATCGCCCACAACACCATCCACGACATGACCCGCTACGGGATCACCATCAAGAACGGCGGCCTGCGCAACGTCATCGAGTTCAACCGCGTGGAGCGCACCAACCTGGAGACCTACGACACCGGCGGCATCGAGGTCACCCAGCACGACCGCGAGCTCCGCTCCGGCAGCGTCATCCGG
>CBFDBV010000282.1:0-6430 GCA_965603135.1 uncultured bacterium | reverse complement strand
GCTGGCCGACTGCGAGCGGGCGCTCCAGTATCCGCCCAACCTGGCAACCGGGCGCAGCGCAGATCGCGAAGGCGAGGGCCCCATCCGACACCAAATTGCAGAGATTACCAGGATGCAGCATCGCCGAGATGAGACGCCTGCCTGAGAGGGTCCCTCCCGTGACTGCTCAGCGGGCGGCGGCGAGGCGGGCCGTGACGTCCTCCCAGTTGACCACGTCAAAGAAGCCCTCGGCGAACTCCGCCCGGCGGTTCTGATACTGCAAGTAGTAGGCGTGCTCCCAGACGTCAAGCACCAGCACCGGCGTCACGCCCCACTGCGCCAGGTTCTGGTGCTTCTCCGCCTGGAGCACCACAAGCTGCTCGCCCAGAGGCTGCCACGCCAATATGCCCCAACCAGAGCCCTGAACGGCGTTGCTCGCGGCCAGGAACTGCGCCTTGAAGGTCGCGAAGGAGCCGAAGTCCCTCTCAATCTGGGGCGCCAGGTCGCCCGCCGGTTCGCCGCCGCCGTTGGGGCTCATGTTGGTCCAGTAGATGCTGTGCAGCAGGTGGCCCGAGTAGTGGAAGGCCAGGGCATTGCAGATCCCCGCGATCGCGGAGAAGTCGCCAGCCTGCTGCGCGGCCTTGAGCTTCTCCTCGGTCTCGTTGAGCCCCTTGACGTACCCGGCATGATGCTTATCGTGGTGCAGGTGCAAGGTCTCGGCATTCAGATACGGCTCCAGTGCGTCATAGCCATACGGCAGGTCCGGAAGCTCGTGCGCCATTGGTCGAACACCTCCCTTTGTGCTCGCAGCCCGACAGAAGCACTCAAGAGACACTTTCGCGGTGCCAGGTGGATTCCCCTGCCTGCGTTTGCGTTTGAGAAGCAGCGGGCCGAGGGTTTCTCCTCGGCCCGCGTTCATAAGCGTCTTGGGTGGGTCACGCTAACTAACGACGCCGGCGGGCTGCCAGCACGCCTGCGAACAGCAGCATCGCGCCCAGGCCGACCACCCGCGCAACTGCCGGCGCCGCCGAGAGCGTAGCGATCTCCGTGCCAGTATCTGTCGGAGCCGCGCCCACGTCCTCGCCAGCCTTCGCGCCCAGCAGCTTCAGGTCCTCGGCGTCCAGGCTGGTCTTCCCCTCCTCCCCTATCTGCACCACGTGGCCGTTGATGAGCACCAGCATATCGTCCGAGACCGCCAGCACGCCGTTCATCTGCGGGAAGCTGCGGCTTAGCTGGAAGTGCGCCTCGGAGTATGCCTGCACCTGAAGCTCGGGCTTGTGCTGCTCCTCGGTGCCGACGCGCAGGCGGCTGTCCACCCACTGCTCGCCCTGCTTGATGACCCCGCGCTGGCCGATGTTGCGGATGTTGGCCACCCGCTGCCAGGTGCCCTCGGCGTCCATAAAGGCGTTCTGCGCGCCCATGTTGACCTGCATCTGCATCACCTGCGCATTGTCGCGCTGGGAGATGGCGTAGCCGCCCAGCCTCACGCCACGTCCGGCGCCAGCGGCCCCGGCTGCGCGCTCGATCGCTTCCTCCACCGTCACCGCGCCCTCCTCCTCGGCCAGGAAGGCGGTGTACTCCGTCAGGATCCCGTACTCGGAGCCGAGCCGGATCACCTCGTCCACCAGCTCCTTCTCCTCGCCCTTGAGCCGGATCTCGTCAAGCAGCCAGCCGATCTTGCGCGAGGCCCACAGCACCGGGATGTACTCGCGCGCGGTGGCCTGCGTGGGGAAGCTCGCAGCGATCTCATACTCTTGCGAGCCGTCCGGCGTCTGCCCGGAGAGCACGATCTTGCCTTCGCCGGTGGTCGCCTTGTCGTAGCGGCCGAGCAGCACGATCTGCGAGCCGTGGAAGAGATCGGGCAACTCGCGCGGGAAGAAATCGTGCGTCTTGATCTCGCCGAACTCCAGGTTCAGCTCGGTGAGCATCGGCCGCGAGATCTTGGCGTAGAAGCTGGAGACCTTGGCCTCGATGCTCTCGCTGGGCCGCACATAGGTCGCGATGCCGCCGTTTTGCAGCGACATCTTGTCCAGGAAGTGCGTGTCAACATCGTAACCGACGCCGAAGATGAAGACGCGCGTGGCGGCCTCCGCCATCTCCTTGCGCCAGCCCTCCACGTTCTTCAGGATCGCGGTCAGGTCGGTCTCGCCGGAGGTCGGGAGGCCGTCGGTCAGCATCACGACGTAGTTCGCCCGTCCCGTGCGCCGGCGCTCGAGGGCGAGGTCCATCGCGGCATCCAGGTCTGTTGACCCGTTGGCATCAAGGCCCTTGATGAACTCACGCGCGGCCTTGATGCGCTCGGGCGTCGCCTTCGCCAACGCATCCCCGAACGACCGCACGGTGTCCGAGAAGGTGACGATCTCGAACTCGTCCTCGGGGCCCAGGCTGTTGACGCAGAAGGTGAGCGCGTCGCGCGCCTGCGCAATCTTCTCGCCGCTCATGCTGCCGGACTTGTCAATGACGAAGACGACGTTCTTGGGGACCGCGTCCTGCTCGCGCTCGACGGTCGGCGCGGCCAGGAACATGAAGAAGCCGTCCTCGTCCGCTTCCTTGAAGGCCATCAGGTGCGCGCCCACGGCGTCCTGAGAGACGGTGTAGTAGAGCTGCACATCGCGGTCGGGCCTGGTGTCATTCTCCTCGTAGGAGAGCGTGGCGTGATGAGCGTCCTTCTTGTCCACGTCCGCGTTGTGACTGGGGCAGTAGATGCTGGCGATGGGGTCGCGCGAGCTGATCTTCGCCACGAACACCGTCTCCTTGATCGGCTCCAGCGAGAACTGCTCCGTGCTCATCGGGTAGGTGTACTGGACGACGCCGCTATCGAGGGTCAGCAGCTCGGTGTAAGTGACCTCGATACGGCGCTCGCCCTTGGGTGGAATCGGGAAGATGCGGACGCGGTAGGTGTTGTCGCCGGCGTACTGGAGCAGCGCCGGATCGCGCCGCTTGCGCACGATCTCCTCGTATATCTCCTGCGCCTCGTCGTCCTTGAGCAGCTTCGCCTGCATCTTCTTGCCATCGGCCTCGACGACGAAGTCCTGCACGATGGAGCCGGCCGGGAGCGGGAAGACGTAGGTGGCCTCGACCTCGCGGTCCGCCTCGTTGATGAAGACCTGGTCAATGTGCGTGGTGGCGACCTGATCGCGTATCTCGACGTCAACGTGGTGGTACTTGACGGTGAAGTAAGGCACCTCTCGCGGGAGGATCGTGTGCCCACCCGGTATCAAGATGCCATCCGCACCTGCGACCACAGAAGCGCCCAGTAATACTCCGACAACCGCCAGGAACCAGCGCGCGCGCATACACAGACCTCCCCTGTCTTGGATCATACCTGATTGTGCAGACGAATCATCAACTACCTATGTTCGTAGATATTTCCGGCGCGAGAATGCCGCGCAGAAAAACCACCAAGGTACTTAACAAATGCGCTCACTTGGGCTATACTAAGAATGACGGCGCAGCGGCGGCCGCTAGCGCGGGGCCCAGATGCGTCAGTCTTGTTGTCCGTAAACATCTCAAGGAAAGGGGGTGCGACCAGAATGAGGCTACGCGGAGCGCGCCGAGCAGGTGTCCCGGTCGTGATTCTGCCTGCTGGGTCTGTGCGCGTGTGGCGAACGGACCGAGCGGCGATAGGCGACCTTGCATCTGACAAGTATGCGTGCTCGTGGATGGTCTGCGCCCCCGGAACGGGGCCACCTTGAGATCGAGATAGAGGATCTCCCGCTACCCAGCGGCCACGAGCGAGACAGAAGCTCGTGGCCGCTTTCGTTTTTCACCGACGGCTGGGAGGGCCCTCATGAAAACGATAATCAGCAAGGCACAGCAGGGAGATGAGACGGCCCGAGGGGAACTCGTGACCCGCCTGTGGCCGCGCCTGGTGAGCATGGCCAAGCACTACGCGCGCTGCTGGCGGGAAGACTACGACGACCTGCTCGGCGAAGGGTGGTGCGCGGTGTTCGCGGCACTGCCCGAGACGGACATCCACATCGGAGAGCCGGAGCATTTCCTGCTGGAAAGGGCTCGCTGGCGGATGCTCGACTACGCCAAGTGGCATCGGCGGCGGCGCTCGGCCAGCCAACATGAAGACCATGACCCGCCGGCGCAGACCGACGTCGGCGTGGTCGTGGTCGAGCGCGTGCTGATCGCGCAGCTTGCCGAGACGCTCTCCGACACCCAGCGCGTCGTGCTGCTGCGGCTGCTGGACGGCGAGACCTGGCGGGAGGTGGCTGCTGCGTTGGGCAGCAGCAGCGCGAACGTGGCCTACCACGTGCGCCAGATTCGCAAGCGCGCGCAGGACATGGTAGAGGAGCCCGTAGCCGCGGGCGGCTCGGAGGGCTGAGACCGCTGATCGCCCCTCCGGCCAGGTGCGATCAGATGGCCCCGCCTTCCCCCAGCGCACGCCTTGCCCTGCGTGTCGCGATGTCAGCAGTGGGTTGCAGCGGTATCTTGGCGAACGTGATGCGCTGCTGGAACCCGAACGGACGTAACCATCAATCCGTCGTGGTGCCGCGAGGCATCCGAAAGGAGTGAGTGCCATGTTTGTGTTCCGTGCCACACTCAAACTGCCTGGAGGATGCCATGCTAGCAGACATAGACGCGCTGTCGGTGCTGGAGGGCTTCATCGCTGATGAAGTCATTGACGAAGTCGTAGGACTGGTCAAGTCCGGGAAAGAGGCCGTTGTCTACCTCGCTCGCAAGCGCCCCGCCGAGGCGGGGCCGCACCTCTTCGCTGCGAAGATCTACAAGGACACCACCCACCGTTCCTTCCGCGACGATTCCACCTATCGCGCCGGACGCTTCATCCTCGACGCACGCACGCGCCGGGCCGTCGCCGCAGGCACGCGCCACGGCAAGCGCGCAAGCTTCGGCATGTGGATAGAGGCCGAGCGCGAGGCCTTGACGCGCCTGCACGAGGCGGGCGCGGATGTTCCACGCCTGATTGCCGCCAGGGGCAACGTCATCCTGATGGAGTACATCGGCGACGAAGACGGCCCCGCGCCCATGCTCCGCAAGGTGCGTCTGAAGCGGAAAGAAGCTGCGCGGGCGTTTCAGCGGGTGGTCGCCAACCTCGCGATCCTCCTGGAGGTCGGGATAGTCCACGCGGACCTCTCGCCCTACAACATGCTCTACTGGGACGGCGAGATCAGCATCATTGACTTCCCCCAGGCCGTGGACCTGTACAAGAACCCCAACGCGGTCGAGCTTTTCGCGCGGGACGTCAAGAACATCTGCGACTTCTTCGCGCGCTTCGGCGTGAACTGCTCGGCCCGCGGGATGCTGCGCCATTTCGAGGACCTCTTGCCAAGGAGACTGATACTGCAATGACGTCGGAACGGAAGGACCAACTGGCAGCACAGTTGCACGTAGAGCGGTTCCCGCTCTCAGCCAAGTACGACCCCGAGTGGGTGATGGAAAACGAGATGGGGCCGAACGTTCTGTGGCTGACGGAGGCGCTGTGCCAGGTGATGGAGATCAGGCCCGACATGCGCGTGCTCGACATGGGCTGCGGCAAGACGATGAGTTCCATCTTTCTCGCCAAGGAGTACGGCTGCCAGGTGTGGGCCACCGATCTCTGGGTGAAGCCGACGGGCAACTGGCAGCGCATCCGGGAGGCCGGCGTCGAGGACCGCGTGTTCCCCATCTACGCCGAGGCCCACGCGCTGCCATACGCGGACGAGTTCTTCGACGCGATCGTCAGCCTGGACAGCTATCACTTCTTCGGGACGGATGTCGAGTACCTGGAGCGCCACATGCTCAAGCTCCTCAAGCGGGGCGGGCAGATCGGCATCGTGACCCCCGCCTCACCGCAGCAGATACCGCAGACCATGCCGGAGCATCTTGAGGACTGGCTCTACTTCATGAACTCAATCGAGTGGTGGCGGAAGCACTGGGATCGCTACCCGGACATCCAGGTGGAACTGGCAGAGGAGCTGCCGGACGGCTGGCGGCTGTGGCTTCAGTGGGAAGAGGCCCGGGATGCCGCCCGAGGCACCAAGGAGGGCAGTGACGCAGACATGTTGCGCGTGGACCAAGGCCGGTATCTTGGCTTCGTCAGAATGATCGGACGCAGAAGGGAGCAGACCAATGAACCCAGTGGCTGAGCGCTTCACGAAGCTCGCCCTCGAACGGTTTCCCGTCAACGACCTCGTGGTCCGCGAGCAGGATGACCCCTTCGCGGTGAGCGTGGAGTGCGACTTCGAGTCCATCGGTCGGATCAGCGTGGAGCCGTTGTCTGAGGGCCACTTCAGCGCAATGCAGGAGTTCCTCGATCTGAACCATTCCGGCTGGGGTCTGTCCCGACACAGCTTGAAGCCCTTCGAGTCGCACCCGGCGAATGCGCAGGGGCTGTCTGAGATCCTGGAGAGAGTGACCTCCCGCATTGATGCACGCTTCGTGATCGTGACGGCAGGCCACATCATAGGCTACCTCGTGCTGGAGGAGGTGGGCTGCCTCCTGG
>CBFDBV010000281.1:0-6447 GCA_965603135.1 uncultured bacterium | reverse complement strand
AAGCTGCTGACCACCGAGCCGCCCTTCAAGGCCATCGTGGTGACGGTGCAGAAGGAGGTCGGCGAGCGGCTGTGCGCGCAGCCGGGCACGAAGCAGTACGGCGCGCTCACGCTGCTGGCGCAGTTCTATGCCGACGAGCCCGGCATCGTCTGCTCGTTGGCGCCGGGGTCATTCTATCCGCCGCCGAAGGTCAACTCGGTCGCGGTCAAGATGCTCCCGAAGCGCGAGCCGCCGCTGGCTGAGGAGGATCGGGAGGGCTTCTTCGCACTGGTGCGGGCGGCCTTCGGGCAGCGGCGCAAGCAGCTTCGGAACGCCCTGAGCGTCGTGGGCGAGCTTGGGCTGACGCGAGCGCAGGTGCAGGAGGCGCTGCGGGCGGCGCACATCGAGCCCCGACGCCGTGGGGAGACGCTGAGCCTGGAGGAGTTCCTGACGCTGACTGAGGCCGTCAGGCAGGTTGACGCGGGCGGGTGAGGGGGCTGCAATGTCGCAGGTGCGCATCAGGTCCTTCTGCAAGGTCAACCTCTGCCTGGAGATCCTGGGTAGGCGCGATGACGGCTACCACGAGCTGAGCACCGTCTTTCAGACCGTCTCGCTCGCCGATGAGTTAGTCCTGGAGATCGGCGGGGACGGGATCGAATTGACGGTCCCCGGCGGTGGGGCGCCCGCCGGGCCCGAGAACCTGTGCTGGCGCGCGGCCGAGGCCTATCAGGGCCTGCGCGGCTGGCCCGAGGGCGTGCGCATTGAGCTTCGCAAGCGCGTGCCCGCCGGTGCAGGGCTCGGGGGCGGCAGCAGCAACGCGGCGGCCGTGCTGAGCGCGCTGGCGGCGCTGGACGATGAACCGCCCGACCGGTCGGAGTTGACGCGCTTGGCGGCGGAGCTGGGCTCGGACGTGGCGTTCTTCATCGAGGGCGGCACCGTGCTGGGGCGGGGCAGGGGGGAACGGCTGGAGCCGCTGCCCGCGCTCACGAGTTGCTGGCTCGTGCTTGCTCGGCCGGAGTTGGCTATCTCAACGGCCGAGGCCTACGGAATGCTGAGCAAGCAGGACTTCACTGACGGGGCCGGAAGCGAGGCGATGGCGGATGCGCTGCGGCGTGGCGAAGGGCCGCGCAGCGTGGCCCAGCACATTCATAACGGCTTCACACGCACGCTTGTGGCGCGCTGGCCGGAGCTTGCGGAGTTGACGGAGGCGCTGAGGTGCGCACGGGCTGTGGGCGCGGCCATCAGCGGGTCGGGATCGGCGGTCTTCGGACTGTTCGCGAGCGCCGACGAGGCACGGGCGGCGGCGAAACGGTTACGCCACGACGGCCTGTGGAGCGCGGTCGCGGAGCCGACAGACCGGGGCTCGGAGCCGACAGAGAGATGAGCGCGGGGGTGAGAACGTATGAGTGAGCAGCCGCAGGAACTGCCGGTGGCGGTGCTGGCCGGCGGCAGCGGCGACAAGGTGACCGCTGCTAGCCGCGCGCCGTCCAAGGCGTTGGTCGAGATCGCGGGCCGGCCGATGATCGCATGGGTGCTGGACCCCTTGTGCGAGGCTGAGCGGGTCTCGGAGGTCGTGGTGGTTGAGGGTCCCGCCGGTGGCGTGAAGGACAGGATCGGCGAGCAAGCGCGAGTCGCGCGGGCCCGGGGGCCGGCGTTCCTGGATACGGTGCACGCTGCGGTCGAGGCGCTGCCTGAGAGCGAGAGGATCGTGTTGGTGCCCGGCGATCTGCCGCTGCTGACAGCGCAGGCGGTTGACGATTTCATCGGGTCTTGTATTGAGACGCCCGCTGAGTTATCATACGCAGTAGTCGCGGCCGATGAGTTTGAGCGGGCTTTCCCGGGCCGCGGGAAGACCGTGGTGAGGCTCCGCGACGGGCGCGTCACAGCCGGCAACGTGGCCTGCGTCTCTCGCCGCTTTGTCCTCGAGCATGGGCGGACGATTGCGCGCGTGTTCGCGGCGCGCAAGAACCCGGTGGCGATGCTGCGCATGTTCGGCTGGAGCTTCGTGCTGAGGCTGATCCGGGGCCGGCTGTCGGTCGCTGACCTGGAAGCACGCGCCTCGGAGATGCTGGGCGGCACGCTACGAGCGGTCAGGTGCGAGCACCCGGAGCCGGGCTTTGACGTGGATGATTTGCATGACCTGAAGTTGGCGGAGGAGTTCCTGGTCCGCCGGTTGGATGTCGGACAGTCTGCGGAGCAGTAGCTGGGGCGTCGCCAAGTGGTAAGGCACGGGACTTTGGATCCCGTATTCGCAGGTTCGAATCCTGCCGCCCCAGCCAACGACCACGCAATACCGGCTAGCACCTTGAGCCAAGAGGTCGGGAGGACTTGCGATGGAGATCGTGCAGTTGAAGGTTGATAAGCGTGAAGAGGTGGGCAGAGGACCGGCCAGGCGCATGCGCAGGCGGGGGATCGTGCCGGCCGTGGCGTACGGGATGTCTCGCGAGACAGTGCACGTGTCGCTGCCGGCGGCCGAGCTTGAGCGGGTTCTGCAGACGGCCGAGGGGGCTAACGTGCTGATTGACCTGGAGATCCCGGACACGCCCAAGCAAGAGAACATGGCGTCCATCATCAAGGCGGTTCAGCGCGACCCGGTGACCAGGGAGCCGCTGAGCGCGGACTTCCAGTGGATCTCGTTGGAGGAGAAAATTACGCTGGCGGTGCCGGTGGAGGTGACGGGAACCGCGCCCGGTGTCGTCGAGGACGGCGGCGCGCTTCAGCAGCAGATGCACACGGTCGAGGTCTCCTGCCTGCCTACGGACATCCCCGAGCGCATCGTGGCCAGCATTGACGGGATGCAGATCGGTGACAGCCTGCACGTGAGCGACCTGGAGGCCATCAGCGGCGTCGAAGTCCTCGCGGAGGCGGACGACGTGCTGCTGAGCATAGGAGCGCCCATCAGGGAAGAGGATCTGGAAGTGCGCGTGGACGAGGGCCTGCTGGAGCAGCTCGTTGACCTGGAGCCCGGCGAGGAGCTGGTCGAGGAGGAGGCCGAGGAGCTGGTGCCGGAGGAAGCGGAAGAAGCAGAGGAAGCCGCCGAAGAGGAAGCAGCAGAGGAGCAGCCGGAGTAATCCAGCCTCCGGGAGTGCGCCTATGTGGGGCGTCATCGGCTTGGGCAATGCCGAGCCGCAGTACGAGGATACCAGGCATAACGTGGGCTTCGAGGTGGTGCATCTGCTGGCGCAGGCGCACGGGGTGCGCCTGAGGCAGGCGCGAGCGGCGGCGGTGGCAGGCGAGGGGCGGATCGAAGGCGTCGAAGTCCTCCTGGCTATGCCGCTGACTATGATGAACCTCAGCGGCGTGGCCGTTGCGCGGTTGTGCCACCTTTACGACCTCCCGCCGGACAGTCTCATCATCGTCGTGGACGACATCAACCTGCCCCTGGGGAAGCTACGCCTGCGCCGAGGTGGCTCTGAGGGCGGACACCGGGGTCTGAGGTCCATCACCGAGTGGCTCGGCACGAAGGACTACCCGCGATTGAGGGTGGGCATCGGCGCGCCCCCGGGGAACACGGACGCGCGCTCCTACGTGCTGTCTCCCTTCACCAAGGACGAGTTGGAGGAGGCGGAGGCGATGCTGGCGCGCGCGAAGCAGGCCATCGAGTGCACGCTCACCGAGGGCCTGGAGACAGCGATGAACGAGTTTAACTAGCCTGCGCCGTGGTTCCAGGCGCAGGCCGTGCTCGTTGACCGGAAGCGAGGCGCCATGGCACGCAAGGTGCGACGCGCCGCCAAGAGGTCCATCAGCCCCCTCACCTGGGTGGCGGGGGGGTGCGGCTGCGTCGTCTTGCTCGGCCTGATCGCCATCGGGGCAGTGTATCTGCTGGCAGTTGCAAAGCCGCCTCCGCCCAGGGAGGCGGCTCGTTCCTCTCATCAGCCCTCTGCCACGTCCACGCAGCCGACCGACACCGGCGGTGCGAGTGTCTCGGGAGCCCCGTCGCCCTCGGCACCAGCCACCGGCGCCAGCGCGCAGCCGGTGCCACCTCCGCCCGATCTTGAGGCGCAGCTTGCCCGCGCTCGTGAGGCCGGCCGCTCGCCGCAGCCCGTGAGAGTACGGCTGGTCATCGGTGAGGGCGAGCTGAACTCCTACGTCGCCCGCCATGCGGGTCGGGGAGAGGTGCAGGACGTTCACGTGTACTTCGGGGAAGGCACCGTCGCCGCCACCGGCCGGGTGAGTTGGCGCGGCCGCAAGGTGTACGTGACCATCCGGGCTCACCCCACCATCTCGGACGGCGACGTCTACCTCATCGTTGACGACCTCTCGGTTGGGAGGCTGCCTGCTCCCGCCGCGCTGAGCCAGGACGCGCAGAGACAGCTCAACCGCGCTCTTGACGAGTTCGAGGGGCGGCAACGCTTCTACGCTGAGAGCGTGCAGGTGACCCCGGGAACGATGATCATCGAGGGCACCGCCGGAGGTGCCCGCTGACCGAAATGACCCCTGATCCCGCACGCGCAAGTGAGTGCCAATGCTAGCCGCCCTCATTGCCCTCACGGTGCTCGCGGCAGTGATCGGTGTGCTGCTGCTCCAGGCGCTGGCGAGGGGAGAGCGAACTCAACTCTGGACGACCCACCTGCGCGTGCTCGTCCCGGGGCTGCCTGAGGAACTGCGCGGATGGACCCTGGCCTTCCTCGCCGACCTGCACGTGGGCAGGATGTACGTGTCCGAACAGAGGCTGCTGGCGGCGCTCGAGAGCCTCGACCCGGACTGCCTCGCGGTCGGCGGGGACTACGCGAGCCGGATCCGTCGCAGCCAGGAGGCCGCGATCGCCCTGTTGCAGCGCCTCGGCCGGCGTTGGCCCACCATCTGCACGCTTGGCAACACCGAGTACTACCACAACTGGGATGTGCACGAGCTTCGGTCCCGCCTGGCGCAGGCTGGCGTCAGGCTGCTGGTGAACGAGCGCCATCAGGAGCACCGTGCGACGGCCACCGTGGAGTTGGTGGGCCTCGACGACCCCGAGGAAGGTCACGTGGACATCGAGAAGGCGCTGGCAGGCGCGGCTGAGCATCCCGGTCTGCGCGTGGTGGTCGCTCACTCGCCGCGTATCTGGCCTGAGCTGGGGCGGCTCGGCGCCCACCTGGTGCTGTGCGGGCACACTCACGGGGGCCAGGTGCGGGTGCCCGGCATGGAGGCCCCGGTCGTGCACGTGGGCATCAGCCGGCGCCTGGCTGCCGGGCTGTTTCGCTACCGGGGCGAGCAAGGCGCGCGTGGGCGGCTGGAGCGGCTCGCAAGTCACTGGCAGATACTCGGCACGCTGCAGGGGCCGATCACGGCCAGCACCGCGCACGGCCCGCTTATGTACATCACGCGCGGCATCGGGGCGACGGGGCCCAGGGTGCGCCTGTTCTGCCCGCCGGAGCTGGTGGCCATCGAGTTCCAGCCCGACGAGGGCTCTGCCGACCAGGAGGCTGGCGACCCCTGATGGCGAAGGCGTCCGAGCCCGATCAGGCTCGTGGCGAGGGACTGGAGCATTACTTCACCCAGCGCCCGGAGGCGCGTTCCCGGCCGGTCGAGATGCGCACGGAGGTCCGCGGGCTGTCGCTGATGCTTGTGACCGACCGCGGCGTTTTCTCGCACGGCAAGGTAGACGCGGGCAGCCGGCTGCTGGCTGAGACGATGGAGCTGCCCGAGGACGGCGAGCTGCTCGACTGGGGCTGCGGGTGGGGCCTGCTGGGCATCGTCGCTGCGCTTACCTGGCCTCTGGCGCGGGTGACGATGGTCGAGGTCAACGAACGAGCGTGTGACCTGGCGCGCGCGAACGCGGAACGCAATGAAGCCGCGCGCGTGGAGGTGCTCTGCGGCGACGCCGCCCAGGTGCTGGGAGACCGTCAATTTGACGCGATCATCTGCAATCCGCCGATCAGCGCCGGGCGCGCCGCGGTGCTGGCGATGATGGCGAACGTCGCCGAGCATCTGCGCCCGCAGGGCTGCTTCTGGATGGTCGCGCATACGAAAAAGGGCGCCAAGACGCTCCAGCGCGAGCTGGAGAGCTACTTCGCTGAGGTGGAGCAGGTGCGGATGAGAGGCGGCTACCGCGTCTTCAAGACCGCCCGGTCGCTGCCGCAAGGAGGCCTGTGAGCATGACGAGCCGAGAGCGAGTCCTGGCGGCGCTGCATCACCGTGAGGCCGATCGGGTCCCGATTGATGACAGCCCGTGGTTCACGACCGTGATACGCTGGCACGAGGAGGGCTTGCCTCGGGACACATCGCCGCGGGAGTACTTCGGCTACGAACTCTCCGGGGTCGGGGCCGACACCTCGCTGCGGATGCCCACCGAGGTCATCGAGGAGACAGACGAGTACACCATCGCCTGGAACAGCAACGGTGCTCTGCGCAAGAACTGGAAGCACTCCACCTCCACGCCCGAATGCCTGGACTTCAAGATCAAGACCAGCGCCGACTGGTACGCTCACAAGCAGGACCTGACGATCGGCAGGGACCGCATTGACTGGGTGAACGGCCTGCGCG
>CBFDBV010000280.1:0-6460 GCA_965603135.1 uncultured bacterium | reverse complement strand
GAGCCTGAGAACGCCGGCGTGGCCCACAAGGACCACTACCACAGCAACTACTACAGCTACCTGGCGGCGTACGACTACCTGTGCGCGCTGAACGCTCTGACCGAGGCCCAGCGCGCGGCCATCGTGGACAACTACCTCCGGCGCTCGGTGCTCATAACCCAGGACCACTGGGCTTCCGCTACCTGCACGAATCACGGCGTGGTGGAGGACGAGGCGCAGGTCCTGGCGGGTTGCTGCCTGGAAGACCAGGAGATACTGGACTTCGGCCTGGAGCGCACCTTTCACCACCTCGCCCACGACATCCTGGCCGACGGCAACTGGAACCAGGGCTCGATGCTGATTCACAACATGAACATCGGGCGGTTCCGGCGCATCATCCATGCCCTGCGCTGCTCTGGCATTGATCTCACCCAGGTGGATGTCGAGGTCCTCCCCAACGAGGAGTATCCCGACCTGCCCGAGCCGACCACGCGGAACTTCTCAATGATGGCCGAGCCGATGCTGGCGATGGCGACCCGCGACGGCAAGATCCCCTGTTCCGGCTACTACACGAGCCAGCACACCTACATCCGACCGGATCTTGGGATGCTCGCCGAGATGATCGGCTGGCGCGCCGAACGGCCCACGGTCGAGGCCCTCCAAGAGCGCCTGGCGACCCAGCCCAGCACGCTGCTCCGGCCCTCGGGCTTCGCCATGCTGCGGGCCGGAGACACCCTCTACGGCCTGCTCAGCTTCGGCTCGCACGTGTCGGTGGCACACCACCACGACAACCTCGGCATCCAGCTCTGGGCCTTCGGCAAGTTCCTCAGCGGCGACTGGTCGCGGATTGACGGCTGGGGCACAGACCAGTACTACGGCTACGTCGAGCAAACCTGGTCGCACAATTGCATCGTGGTGGACGGGGAGAACCAGGGCGATCGCTGGGGCGAACTGGTCTTCTTAGGAGAGACGGACGGGCTTCGGGTCGCACACGCGCGGGCCGCCGAGACATATCCCGGCGTGGTGCTCGAGCGCGTGCTGGCGGTGACGGACGACTACTTCGTTATCTGGGATCAGGCGACCTCGGAGGCTGAGCACCGTTATGATTGGCTGTACCACTTCCACCGGCCGCGCACGGACCTGAGCACAGACCTCACCGGCGCAGATACTCAGCCAGTGACGTATCCGTTCTACCACGATCCCGCCGCGCTTGCGACGCGCCAGCACTGGTCCATGACGGTCGTCGGCGATGGCGTGGGACAGCGGCTCTGGATGACGGAGGCGGGGGAGGCGACGGTGAGCACCGCGGACATCCCGGGGGCCTTCAAGCAAGAGCGGGACTCCGAGTTCCACGAGACGGTCGCGAATGTCGTCGTGCGCAAGGTTGGGAGATCGGCCTCATTCCTCGCTCTAGTGGAGCCCTTCCAGGAGCAGCCCTCGCTCAGATCGGTGCGTGCCACCGGGCCGGGCGCGCTACGCGTCGAGCGCGCTGATGGGGCCGTGGAGCAGATAGAGCTGGGGCCCGACGCTTACTCCTGGCAGCGCCTGCACGGTGAGGGAACGAAACAGAAGGCGACTCTGACGCCGTGACGCGGAAGGAGGGATTGACGTGGGCGCACAGGAGATCAAGGGGCGTAAGGTCGGCGAGGTCAGCCACTACTTCGGCAACATCAGCGTCGCAGCAATCAACCTCGAGGCCAGCCTGAAGGTCGGCGACGAGATACGGATCGTCGGGTATACCACCGACTTCACGGAGACCGTGGCCTCGATGCAGATTGACAATGATGCCGTCGAGGAGGCCGGCGCCGGGGACGAGATCGGGATCAAGGTCAAGGACCGCGTGCGCGTCGGGGACGACGTGTACGTAGTCTAGGGTCGGACCTCGGACATCGGACCGACGGCAAACGGCGTAGGCCAGACGGTGGTCCGGCCTCTCCTGACGACGCACGATGCAGGCTTACTCCTCGGCCGCCGCCAGGGCCTCGCGGGCGGCCTCGTCGGTGGGCTGGAAAACCGCGTCCTGGGTGAGCAGGATGAGGTCAAGGCGCGGGTTGGTCTTCACCTCCCCGGAGCCCTCGCGCGCATAGATGCGGAAGGTCAGGGGGCCCTCCGTCAGATAGCGCGATATGAGCGCGTGGCCCGGGACGCTGGTGACGCCGCTGCCGCGACTGTCCCAGTGCCAGGCGTCCGCCATCGTCCCGCTGTTGCCGAGCACCTGATTGCCCGACAGCGTCATCTCCTCCTCGGGCAGCACGAAGCCGAACGACATATCCCCGCCAGCGGGATAGCGCAGGTGCCCCCAGATATACCACATCCCCGCGCGTGGGATGTCCACCGTGTACTCGCAGTACCACTCCTTCGGCTCCGTGCGGTTCGGCGCACCCGTGCAAACGATGAAGTCATCGGCCAGCGCGCCCTCGTCGGTCAGCTCCGCCTCGGAGCCGAGCGTCATCCCGCCCACCTTCTCCGCGAAGTCGGCGGCCTTCACCCAGATGTACGTGCCCGGCGCCTGCTCGATCTCGGCGTTCTTGAAGGCCGCAACCACCTCTGCGCGGGTGAGGCCGCTCGCCCGCAGGAACTGCCGGTCGCCGAACTCGATGGCCAGCCTGCCGTCCTCAGCCTGCCCAAGCTCCAACTCCGTCCCCAGCGGGCGGAACAGCTTGACCTTGTCCTGCGGGAGATCAACCAGCAGCAGCGCCTCGCCGTAGGTGTGCCAGAAGACGACCCACGGGTCGCCGCCACGCTCGAAGACGAAGGCGCGCGCGGGGGCGTCGCCCCCGGCACAGCCCTCGATCTGATCGTAGGGCAGTAGCTCCCGCTCGCCCTTCTCGCTCATCAGCAGAATGTGCTCCTGCTCCAGGTTGCGAAGCTGCTCTTTCTGCTCGTCGGAGAGCCAGCCGCTCATGCGCACCTCTTCCCACTGGCGGATGATCTCGATGCTGTTGGTGGTGCGGGGGTTGGCCTTGAGCCTGGTGGGGGTGGTGTGAAAGGCCACGGGGCAGTCCCAGGCGGCGGCGCGCGACCAGTAGAACTCGATGTGATCGGGCTGTGTGCCGATGGTGTTGCGGGTGCGCGGAGTGTACGCCAGCCAGCCGAAGTCAACGCCGGTGAAGTTGTCGGCGTTACGCGCGGCCCGCACGCACGGGCGCTTGCGGCAGAAGTCCTTGAGCTTCTCCGGCGGCTCCGAGTCGTAGGCGTTGGAGCGGCTCATCATATGCCAGGAGAAGTGCGTGCACGCGGCGGCCTCGCAGGTGGTCGGCTCCGGCTGCATCCGCTGGTAGACCTCGAGCTGGGCCTTCGGGCACAGGTACCAGAAGGGCGCGTAGACGTCCTCCGAGCCGTCGAAGTACGTCCACTCGAAGCCGACCTCCGCGTAGATGTTGCCCAGGCGCTCGGCGACCTCTTCCTGAAGGTCGGTGCTCTGGTCGAAGCGGATGAAGATGGGCCAGCCGCTGTCAACGCCCAGGCGGTAGATGGTCTGACCCGTCGCGTGGGCGGCGGCCGTGGTGCCCAGCGCCCCCCGTCGGCAGCCCGCGAAGCCTAAGGGCTCCTGGAGCGAGAGCTTCGCGTACTGGATGATCTCCTCGCCAAGCTGCAGGTCGCGCTGGCCGTCGTCGGTGGGCCAGTCCTTCGGAGGCGCGGCGGTGGGCAGGAAGTCGGCGGCCTCGTCCACGTCCGTCGCCAACACAATCTCGCGGTCCTTGTACAGACGCGGGTCAGGCACGGGCGTCACGTAGGGATCGCGCTTGTGCGCCTTGTTGAAGTGAATGTGAAAGCCCGGCGACAGCCCGGCGGCCTTGACCCTGGCGACGATGGCCCTCAGGTCCTCCAGGCCGTTGGGGTAGCTCTCGCGCCAGGGGAAGCTGCCCGCCGAGCTGCTGAAGGCGGTGTACGAAATGCAGAACTGCTTGAAGCCGCCGCGCAGCGCCCACTCGATGTCCTCGTCAATGCTCTCCGGAGTCGGCGAGGGCCAGAAGTAGCTCCACTTCTGATCCGGAAGCTGGCGCTGCTTCCCGCCGCGCGGGAGGCCGTAATCGCCCTCAAAGCCGTCAATCGCGTCAAGCACCGTCTCCCGCGGCGCACCCAGAATCGCGTACTCTGCCCCCACCAGCCTCACCCCAGGATACGCGCGCGCCAGGCAGATGACGCACCCGTGCTCATCGCTGCGCGAGGAGCGGCAGTCGGTCGCCACGTTCGCGGCCATGAAGCAGATCGCGAAGTCGTCGTCCCAGATGGTGTTCAGCCAGGAGCCGAAGTGCCCGAGCGGCTTCACCGGGACCCGCCCGAGGGTGATGACCTTCACTTCGGGCCCGCTCAACTCTGCCAGCTCGAAGCCCAGGTAGCTGGGATTGATCTTGACCTTGAGGCGGGCGGTGACGCCGCTGGCGCCGAACTTGAGCGTCAGCATCCCGTCGGCGTAGTCCTCCACGGAAGCGGTGATCTCCTCATCGCCCACCTGCACCGAGGCGAAGGAAATGCCCTCGGCGCCGAGCAGGTCGCGGTTGCTGATGAGGTCTCTCAGGCCGGTGACCACGCCCGCCGAGGAGATGGTGAGACTGATGGTGGGGCCCTCCAGGTTCACGGCGGCCCGCGCCAAGTCGCCCACGCTGACAAGCGCGGCCAGCATCATTACGCCGACGAGAAACCGCATTGCAACACCTCCGGTGGACTTGTGCGTCAGTCTGCTTTCGGCGCGCTGCCGATGAGCTGATACAACTGCGGGCGGCGCTGCTGCATAATGACCTCGCGCAGGTCGCCCGCCTTCTTCGGCGACTGCTTCTGCTTCCAGGGGTCCGGCGCGCCCGGGTCAAGGCAGGTGCCCGCGGGCCACACGTAGTACGCCGGGCGACGGTCGAGGTCTATCTCGTGCACGAACACGCTGGCCTCGGCGAAGTTCGAGGCCGCCACGATGTATCCCCACGGGTCAATGATGAAGCTGCGATGGTCCGCCTCGGCCGAGGGGTTGTTGATACTCACAAACCAGCAGCCGTTGTCAATGGCTCGGCGCTTGTCGCGCAGCTCGCGCGCCGCCGCATACGGGCCGGCGCTCTGCGTCGGGTGGAAGATGAGGTCGGCGCGCTTGAGGCCGTAGACTCGGTCAATCTCCGGGCTGCCCTCGTCCGCGCAGATCTTGACGCCGATGCGGCCGAAGTCGGTCTCAAAGACCGGGCACTCGGTCCCCCCGATCTGTCCGACCTTCTTGCCGAAGGTCGTCACGTGGATCTTGGTGAAGCGGCCGATGATCTTCCCCGAACGGTCCCAGAGCAGGCCGTCGTTGTAGTGCGGGCGGTTGAGGTAACCACCGAAGAGGATGTACATCTGGTGGCGGGCGGCAACCTCGCCGATGGCGGCCAGGCGGCGCTGGCACTCCTCAGCCTCGAGCTTCGTGGACCAGACGTACTCCCAGTTGCCGACGATGTCGGCGCCGAGTTGGCCGGCCAGGTCGAGCTTCTCGAGGAGCCGGTCGAAGTTCTGCTCACTCTCCACGACGGCCACCTTGATGCGGCGCTTCGCGTATTCGCTCTCGTTCGGCGGCGGGGTCGGGCCGCCTATCTCGTGATAGAGGCCCTTTTTCAGGTAGCCGCTCGGTGCCCGTCCGCGACCGGCGACATCCCGCATGTCCAAGGTTGCGGTCGCCACGCCCCCGCCGTTGTATCCGGTCGAGGCAACCACCAGGCCGCGGCGGCGGATGACGTACGCACGCCCGATCGGCCACCTGGCAGTGTACCCCGAGTAACTCTTGTCATATCCCCCGTAGGCCTTGATGCCGTAGTAGCGGCTGACCACGTAGTTGAGATAGAAGTCCCGGGCGCGGCCGCGCAGCACGATGTCAATCGGATACTCGTTGCGCCACGGCCAGGGAGCGGTACACCAGATGATGGTGCCCGCGCCCTTCGCGCCCAGCACGCGGTCTATCTCCGGGAAGAGGTGATCGGTGCCGATGGTGATGCCGATGGTGCCGAACTCGGTCTCAAAGACGGGCAAGTCGTCGCCCAGGGCGATCTTCTCACGCGGGAGGCGGTGGCTCTTGCGGTACTTGCCAACCAGCTCGCCGCGAGGGTCAATCAGGAATCCGGTGAGGTAGGTCTTGTCCGCGTCGCGCTCGCGCAGGCACCCGGCCACGTAGATGCCCCAGCGGAATGCCTCGTGCGCCAGCTCGTTGAAGATGGGCCCGGGGATCGGCTCGCCCTCGGTGGGGACACACTCCTGGGGCAGGGCGACCAGGTCGGCCCCATCGCAGGCGGCGCGCTCGATGGCATCGAGGGCGGCCTGGAGCGTGCGCGCCTCGGCGTCCCAGGGGAGTGAGGCGGTGCTGAGGCGCACGCGGCCCGTCGGGGCCGCGACGGTGCAGGCGGTGAGCATCATCAGTGCGCCCGCCACGCTGATCAGCGCGCGGACCCTCTCACTCTTCACCTTGACCATCTTCCTCTCCGCCATGCTTCGGCCCCGTGGCTACCCGCTTCGCCACGGGCAGCGCCCC
>CBFDBV010000279.1:0-6471 GCA_965603135.1 uncultured bacterium | reverse complement strand
ATCGCCGCCGCGATGGGGGATACTGATGCGGCGGAACACGCCGACAGCCTGGAGGCGGCGGTTGCCCGGGCCTCGGACGCGGCTGAGCCCGGCGAGGTCGTGATACTGGCTCCCGCTTGCTCGAGCTTCGATATGTTCCGCAATCTCGGTCACCGCGGCGAGGTGTTTCGGGCGGCTGTGCAGATGCTGGCGGAAGCCGAGGCCGGCCTACGCGAATGATTGAGGCCAGACAAGAGACGATGCTCGGGAGAGGTGAAGGACGCAGATGGCTGCCGCACGTGGACCGATGGACCGGACCTACTTCCTGACGGCCTGGGCCTGCATGATCACCGGCATAGTGTTTGTGTTCTCCGCCAGCTTCCCGGTGGCCGGACGTCCTAACGCGGCCGGACTGGCGGGCAACCCTTACAAGTACCTGCTGGAGCACTCCGCCCACGTCGGGTTTGCCCTGCTCGCGATGCTGGGCGTGAGCGTGCTCAGACCACGGACGCTTCGGCGTTACAGCGGCTACGCTCTTGTGGCGACGCTCGTGCTGGTTGGCCTGTGCCTGTTCAGTCCGTGGGGCGTTGAGTTGCGCTGGCTGAAGCTGCCGGGGCTGCCGACCTTTCAGCCGTCCGAGCTGGCGAAGGTGGCCTTCATAGCCGTCCTGGCGGGCATCCTGGCCGCGAAGGACGAAAAGCCGCGTGGCAGCAGGGAGAGCGGCAAGGATGGAGAATCGGCCAGGAGGGCGTGGGCCTACTGGCTGGTGCTGATCATCACCGGTGTCGTGGTCGCCCTGCTGCTTATGCAGCTCGACCAGGGGATGGCGAGCATGTTCGTCGCCATCTCCCTGGCCTTGCTCTTCCTGGCCGGCGCCTCGATGGCCTGGCTCGTTCCCCTGACGATTGGCCTGCTGGGCGGGGGCTTGCTGATCGCTCGGCTGGTGGAGTACCGCTGGGACCGCGTTATCGCCTTTCTCGATCCGGAGAAGTACATCCACGGGGCCGGCTATCACAACGTCAATATGCTCATCGCTCTCTCCCGTGGCCGCGTCCTTGGGCTGGGCCTGGGGATGAGCCCCGACAAGTGGCGCTCTCTGCCCGCGGCGCACACCGACAGCATATTCTGCGTCGTCGGCGGCGAACTCGGGTTCATCGGCGGCCTGCTGGTGCTCATCGCCATCGGCCTGCTCACCTACCAGGCGGTCAAGATAGCCAGGGACGCGGACAATCCCTTCGCCTGGTATCTGACGCTGGGCGTGGCCGCGGCGCTGTGCATTCAGAGCCTGGCCAACATCGCGGTGGCCACCTCTTGCATCCCGTGCACCGGCCTGACGCTGCCTTTCATCAGCGCAGGGGGCACCAGCCTGGTGTCCGCCTCCATCGCGGTGGGCATGGTATTGTCGGTGTCCAGGTACTGCAACGGCTCCGAGACAGAGCGGTGATCGGCGTGCGCGTGTTGCTTGCCGGCGGAGGCACCGCAGGCCATCTGTTCCCCTGCCTTGCGGTCGCCGAGGAACTGGCCGAGCGGGCGCCCGAGCTTCAGACGATGTTCGTCGGCGCGCGCGGGCGCATAGACGAGAAGCTGCTGGCCGAACGCGACCTGCCCCACCATCTCATCTCGGCGCGTGCCCTGCCTTATCGCCTCTCCTGGGCGGCTCTGAGGGGCTTCGCCGCGCTCCTGCGTGGGCGTGCGGAGTCCAGGCGCCTGCTGCGCAGCTTTCGCCCCGACGTGGTGTTCAGCACCGGCGGCTACGTGGGCGCGGCCGTGGTGCTTGCGGCGAAGACGGCGCGCATCCCCGTGGTGCTTCACGTCGCTGACGCCCAGCCCGACCGCAGTAACCGCCTTCTGTCGCGCTGGGCGACTGCCATCACCGTGGCCTCGCCTCAGGCGGCCCGGCGTCTCAAGCGCGACGCGATCGTCACCGGACACCCCGTCCGGTGTGAGGTCGCGACTGCAACGCGCGAGGATGGGCTGCGGACTCTCAGCCTCGATCCCGACCGGCGTGTGCTGCTGGTCACCGGCGGCAGCCAGGGCGCGCGCACACTTAACCTGGCCCTGACTGAGGCCCTGCCCACCTTGCTCGAGGAGATGGGGCTGGAGGTCATTCACCTGGCCGGTCAGCTTGACTACGAGCGCGTCAAGCAGACGGTGGCCGAGCGGATGGGGGAGGTCGAGCGCTATCATCTCTTCGCCCATCTGCCCAACCCAGGCCCGGCGCTGGCGGCGGCGGCGCTGGTGGTGACGCGCGCGGGAGCGAGCGGCGTGGCCGAGGCCTGCCTGCACGGGGTGCCGATGCTCGTCGTCCCGTACCCGCACGCGGGCGGCCATCAGCGCGCTAACGCTGCCCCGGTAGTTGAGGCGGGGGCGGCCGTGCTTGTCGAGGATGAGCAGTTCGATGGGCGCAAGTTGCTGGAGGTCGCGCACAGCGTGCTTGGCGACCCCAACCGCGCGCGGCGGATGTCAGAGGCCAGCAGAGCCGCCGCCTACCCCGAGGCGGCCGCGGACGTGGCCCGGGTCGTGCTCGATGCCGGCGCGCCGGGCGGCGCGGGCTTGCAGGGCGACGGCTGACGGGATACAATACGGCGGAAGCTGGAGGCTGGAAGCTGGAGGGTGGAAACGGCCAACGACAGCGCCGCTCGCGTGCCCTTTGCTGACGGGAGATCAGCCTTGATGTCGTCGGAACGCAAGCTGCAACTGAAGCCGGGCGAGCGCCTTCACCTCATCGGCATCGGCGGCGTTGGTATGAGCGGGCTGGCGTCGATCCTGGCGGAGAGGGGCTTCGCGGTGTCGGGCTCTGACATCCGGGAGTCGGCGCGCCTGGACGGGCTGCGGGAGCTGGGCGTTGAGGTGGCGCTCGGGCAGACGGAAGACGGCGCTGCGGGCGCCGATGTGGTCGTACGCTCCTCGGCGATCAAGGATGAGAACCTCGAGCTGGCGGGCGCGCGGGCCCGTGACATCCCGGTCTTTCATCGCTCCGACCTGCTGGCGGCCCTGGTCGAGGGCCAGCGCAAAGTCGCTGTCAGCGGAACTCACGGCAAGACGACCATCACCGCGATGCTGGGCACGATCCTGCTGGGCTGCGGCCATGACCCGACGGTGATCGTCGGCGGCGATGCTCACAACCTTGGCGGCAATCATCACCTCGGGACCGAGCCGCTCGCGGTGTTCGAGGCCTGCGAAAGCGACCGGAGCTTCATCAAGTACGGCCCCTGCTCGGAGGTCGTCTCGTGCATTGAGGCGGACCATCTCGACGTGTACGGGGACTTCGCCTCGGTGTGCGAGGCATTCCGGGAGTTCCTCGCCCTCGTCCCTGCGGACGGCTTCCTGGCCTACGGAACTTCCTCGGCGGTCCTCTGCGAGATGGCGCAAGACGCGGCAGGCGCGAAGATACCGTTCGGCCTGGACGCGGGGGCGGCCGTCAGCGCGGATCGCGTATGCGCCAGCGAGTTCGGCGTGAAGTTCCGCGTGTGCGTGGAGGGAGCGTCGGGGCCCGAGGTGAGCCTGGCCGTTCCGGGCAAGCACAACGTGGTGAACGCTCTGGGCGCGATCGGCGCGGCCCGCGAGCTGGGCGTCGCCGTCGAGGATGCGGCGGACGCGCTCTCTGCCTTCCGCGGCGTGGGCAGGCGCTTCGAGTTGGTCGGTCGGCTCGGTGGCGCGCTGGTGGTGGACGATTACGCCCACCACCCGACGGAGGTGGCAGCGGCGCTGGCTGCTGCGCGCAGCGGTTGGGATCGTCGCATCGTCGCCATCTTCCAGCCTCATCTGTACAGCCGCACGCGGAACTTCCTCGAGGGCTTCGCTGCCGCGCTCGCCGAAGCGGACGTGATCGTGGTCAACGACATCTACGGCGCGCGCGAGGAGCCCATTGACGGTGTGAGCGCCTCCCAGCTTGCCGAGGCCGTCCGTGCTCGGGTGTCCGACAAGCAGGTGGAGTACGTCCCGGAGAAGGCGGCGATCGTTGACCTGGTTCGCGAGATCGCGCGGTCGGAGGACCTCATACTCATCCTGGGCGCCGGCGACATCAGAGCCGTAGCCGAAGAGCTGACCCAGCAGAGGTGAGGGGAGCTGGCGATGCCCTCGGAGGCCGCAACCTTCGCTCTCAGTGACATGCGAGGAAGAGATGACACTCGCAAGGCGCGACGCGACAGCGCAGCCATGGCCGCCTGGCTGACCGTGGTGTCAGCGCTGTTCTGGACGGTCGTGGGTGTGCTCGCTTCCGATCTGTTCAAGATCGAGCGCGTGGAGATTGACTGCCCTCAGCCGAGCATAGCTGAGGAGGCGGCCATGCGCGCGGAGACGGTGTCCTACGGGAACATATGGCTGCTGCCGACGCGCGACATTGAGCGGCTCATCGGAGGCTTGCCTCGCGTCAAGGACGTGCGCCTGCGCAGAGTTCTGCCTCGGACACTCGTCATCACCGTGCAACCCCGCACGCCGGCCGCGGCGCTTGCCTGCCAGGGGCGCTCCATGCTCGTGGACGCAGAGGGAGTGTGCCTGACCTGGACGGGGCAGCCCCCGGAGCATCTGCCCACGGTGCGGACCAGCGCGCTCGACAGCTTGCGCGTCGGCCGCCTTATGCCCACCTGGGAAGCGGCGCTGCTCGCGCAAGTTCTCAGAGGCTTGCACGAGGTCAAGCTGAGCCCGGGCGCGCGGGTTGACCTGACTAACCCCCACCTCGTCTGCGTGTGGACCGCCGATGGCGTGTTGGGCAAGCTCGGCGATGGGCATCACCTCGAGGAGAAGATGATCCTCTTCGGCAAGTTGAGGAAGGTCATACAGGCGAGGGGCGAGCAGCCGCTGTACATAGACATGAGGGTGCCCTCTCTGCCCACGTATAGGTTGGTGAAGTGATTACGGCGGGCAAAGGGCAAGGGGCAAAGGGCAAAGGGCAATAAGGCAGCGACGACAGCGAGAACAGCAACGACAGCAACAGCAACGGCTAACGGCAACAGCAGACCGCAGAGACGCAGAGAAGGCATCCCCCTTCGCTGAAGCTACGGGGGACAGGGAGAACGCAGAGAACGGCAGGCAAGGGGCAAACGACAAGCGGCTGAAGCAGTAGCCGGAAGTCGGTGGTCGGAAGTCGGTGGTCGGAAGTCAGACGGAGGGCACTTCGTTGCCGCAAGAGACCTACGTGGCCGGCATTGATGTCGGCACCACGAAAATCTGCACGGTGATCGGCCGGCCACATGCGGACGGCCGGCTGGAGATCATCGGCACCGGCCTGACCTGGTCGGCGGGGATAAGGCGCGCCGTCATCGTGGACCGCGAAGACGCCATCACCGCCATCAGGCAGTCGGTGGCAATGGGCGAGCGGATGGCCGGCGTGCCCATGCACAGCGCCTACGTCGGTGTGACCGGCGCGCATATCGCCTCGGTGAATGTGAGCGGCAGATCCCACGTCTCACAGGTCGGGGCCGTCTCCGAAGACGATGTGCAGCGGGCGATTCAGAGCGCCCGCGACAGCGTCCCTCTGCCGCAGGACCGGGAGATCATCCACGAGGTCGTGCGCGGGTTCGCGGTGGACGGCGAGAGCGGCGTCTCGCGGCCCGTGGGTATGAGCGGCAGGCGCCTGGACGTGGACCTGCACGTGGTCACGGGCACGGCCAGCATCATCGAGAACATCGAGCGCTGCGTCGAGGATGCCGGGGTGCAGGTGGCTCGGCGCGCCCTGGAGCCGATCGCAACCGGGCTGGCGGTGATCACTGACGCTGAGCGCGACCTCGGGGTCATACTCATTGATGTCGGTGGCGGCACCAGCGACGTTGCCGTCTTCATGGATGGCGCCATCGCTCACACCTCTGCGATCCCCGTTGGCGGCAATCACGTGACTCGCGATCTCTCGCGCCTGCTGCGCATCAGCTTCGAGCAGGCGGAGCAGGTCAAGTGCAGGTACGCGCGCTGCCGGCCCGAGGCGGTCGGCGAGGATGAGATGGTGCAGGTCACGCTCGCCGGCGGGCAGGAGACCGAGCCGATCCCCCTGCGCCTGGTGGCCGAGATCATCGAGCCCCGCCTGGAGGAGATCTTCGCGCTGGTGAGGGCGAACATCATGCGCGCGGGGGTCTACCAGACCGCCAACGCCGGCGTGGTCCTATCGGGCGGCGGCTCGCAACTGCCGGACGCTCCTCAGCTCGCCTCGGCTGTTCTTGACGACCTGCCCGTGCGTGTCGGCTTCCCCCGGGGCATCACCGGCCTGGTCAAGAGCGTTGACAGCCCCATCCACGCCACCGGCGTCGGCCTGGCGTTGCTCGCAGCCGAGGATGGCGCCAGCGCCGCCCCCCCCGCGGCGCCGGCCGCCGCCGGCCTGCTGGAGCGGGTCAAGGGCTGGTGGGAGGGCCTTTTCCCGCGCGCGTGAAGGGACAGACCTCGGAGTCTGGAGGCGGGATGCAGGATGCGGGAGGCGAGAACGTCGTCTCCCGCGTCTTGCCTCCCGCCTCGGGCGCACGCAGTGTGCGGATTCTGGGGTGTTGTCGGGCTGGAAGCTGAAAG
>CBFDBV010000278.1:0-6508 GCA_965603135.1 uncultured bacterium | reverse complement strand
GGGGCATAGGAGCCTGTCGGCAGACTGTCACAGCCCGAGGAGGCCCTCGGCGTTCTGCCAGCCGATCTTCTCATAGACCTGGCGTGAGATATGTCCTTCCTCCACGGCGTCGTTCAGGAAGCCGATCAGTGGCGTCTCATTGCGCGGGTCGCAGACGTCGGTGCCAAAGAGTAGACGGTCCTGGAACTCGGTCATAAAGGCGTACCCGAAGTCTGGGTCGCGGCTGACGGCGTTGTAGCCGCTGCCCGCGGACAGGTCGCCGTAGAGGTTGGGACACTCGCGCATCAAGCGCACGACGGCCCCACCCTCGGCCACCTTCCCCTTGGGATAGCTGTTGCGCTCCTCCTCCTTCAGATCGCCGCTGATCTCGGCCCAGAAGGGCTGCGAGTGGCCCAGGAACCTCAGGTCGGGGAACTTGCGCAGCGCGCCCTCCAGCAGGGGCAGGCCAGGGTGGTCAATGATGCCGTAGTATCCCCACTGCTTCGGTGCGATGTGGAAGGTCAGGGGCAGCCCGCAGTCCTGGGCGTGCCCGAACAAGTTCTCCATCAGGGGGTCGTCGAAGGGCAGGTTGGCGGTCACCTCGCCGATACCCTTGCAGCCGCGCTCCATGTAGTAGTGCATCTGGTGGCTCAGGTTCGCGTCCGGCGAGTTGGTGTTCTGGCGCGGGTCAACGTTCATGAACGGGATGATGAAGTCCGGGTACCGCTCGGCGGCCAGGAGGATCTCCGCCACCGACTGAATCGCCCAGATGCACTCGGGATTGACGCACGGCAGGGCGACGACCGCCCGCACTCCCTGGGGCTTGAGCTTCTCCATCAGCTCCTCGGGAGTTGCGAAGTAGCTGCCGAACTTGCTGTCCTGTCGCGGGCCCTCGAATAGCCTGGTGTGAACGTGGATGTCAATGAACACGACCCTCAACCTCCCTGTTGTCTGTGCAATGTCAGGCCTGTGTACTCCATGGGCGTACCAGTCAGCGCCCCGAGTCGGATGTGGGCGTCGCCCTGGTTGGTCACCTTGAAGCTCAACCACTGTCGCTGCCACTGATAGCTGGCTTCCAGCTTGTCGGCGGTTGCGAGCGACGTTCCAGAGCCGAGATGCACCTCCACCTGCGCCACTCTCCCCGGTCTGCTCTTCGCCTTTATGTTCTCGGGATCGTAGGCACGGTAGAAGAACCCGAGGCGATAGGCGCCCGCCTCGAGCCCGGGCACAGTCGTCTCCCAGTAGCTGTCGCCCTGGGACTGGACGGCGCATCCCCCTGTGACGGCCGGGCATCCGGAGGAACGCAGAACCTGGAACTCCAGGCCGGAGACGACCTCAGCAGGTAGGCGACGCACCCGCAACGTCTCACCATCGAGAACCCGGCTGATCAGAAAGCGCCCCGTGGCGTGCTCCGGGCCCCCGGCGATGACCAGGACATCCAGGGGACGCACGGTCCGCGTGAAGTCCTGGCCCGCCGCCTTGAAGAGGTCAATCCTCTTGTCCTGGACGAAGTCCCCGATCCCCTCGGCGACGATGCCCCGTTGGACGTATTCCGCCTGCGGGCCCTGCTTCTGCCAGTGGCGGGGGAGGCCCCCGTCGGCCTCGGCCAGCCCCCCGTTCCTGATCAGATTGTCGGCGTCATCTTCCCAGGTCAGCTCACCGGGCCTGGGCCAGAGGATGCTCCCTGGCTTGCGCCGCGGCTCGTACGGGGCTATGTCTCCCTCCAGGGCGACGGCGGCGTAGTCAAGGGCGAGGTCGCCTTCGGCCTCCGCCGCGAGCCAGATCGCGCCCTGATGCCAGGCCCGGGCGATCAGGTCCGCGGGCACCGGCGCTTTCATATCGCCCTCGCCCTCGGCAAAGGGCCGCCACTGCCTCGCCCGCCAGTCGAACCAGGAGAGGCTGACGGCCGGGCGGGCCACTACCTGGACCTCCGCCGCGCTGGTAGCCTCACGTTGCCCGACGCCGAACTCGAGGAGCAGCGGCCTCTCGCTCTCAATCGCGTCTCCGTCGGCCTCGGCGATCAGCCCGTATTCGTCGCGGACCTCGATCGCGGCCAGGTCGAACTCGTTCTCATTCTGCACGTTCCCCGCGGAGTAGTCCGGCTGGCTGGTAGTGAAGGGGATGAGCGCGGCAGCGTCATCAGGCTCAGCGAGGCCGCTGGCGGTCCGATAACCTCGCACGTAGTACGGGTTGCCGCTCAGCCCCAGGTCCCACATTATACTGCGCAGCGCGCTTAGGATGGCCGTTGATCCGTCTGTGGTCGGGTGCACGGTGTCCACCCAGACAGAGGTCGCTTGTTCGTCCAGCAACATCAGCGCGTGGAAGACGTCGCCGTAGGGGATCTCCCTCTCGCGGCAGAAGGACGCCAGGTCATTCGCGCGCTTGGTCACCTTCTCATTGCCGCCCGGGTGAGATCCGCCCTTGGCCGCGTCCATCAGGGGCACGCCGCTCAGGAACACGGGCTGCGCTCCCAACTCGCTGGTGCGCCGCACGATGTCTTCAAGCTGAGCGGTGAATCGCTCGGACTCCCAGCCTGTGTCATTGACCGAGTACATAAAGCAGGCGTAGTCGGGCTTGCGGTCGGCAATCCGGACCCGCCAGCCGGCCTCGATGGCGTAGTCCGTGCCGCTGAAGTCCTCCTTCGCGGGCTCCGTGATCCAGATCGAGACCAGGCGATCCTTGTAGCTCTTCGTCACGATGCGGTCAATGGTGTACTGGTGAGCGCCGAGGCGGATGCTCTGGCCCGGGTACGGGCCGGCGTGCCAGCCGACGTCCGTACCCCTTATCTCCTCCTCGCCCGCTCTGACCTCAGCGCTGCCACCGGTCGTCTCGGAGAGCAGATGCCTCGTGTTCGTGCCGCCGACGCCGGTGTTCAGGACTCGTATCGGCATCTCCCAGGATAGCATTTGCGGGTAGTCGAAGGCGCCAGTGCGCCCGCAGGTCTGCGAGTCGCCTGTGAACACCACCCGTGGCATCACGTTGACATCAACCTTGACTGAGGCGGCGAAGGCGCAGGAAGCGACGATCAGGATGGCGAGCGCGAAGACGACCTTCATACGATCAGTCCTCCTGTGTGCGCCAGGCCAGCAGCCAGATCCAGGTCCACGGCGGTGGGAGGGCGCACTACCTCTATCCCAGCGGAGCGCTTGCGCTCCGCGCCGGGGCAAGCCCTCGGCTGGAAAGAACGTGTGCAGTGAACCCCGCGTAGCGAGACAAGCCCGGCGGCTGCCGTGCGCCGGTGCGTCCCTGGATGACGTAGCATACGTTCGATGGGCGCGGCGTGTCTCCTCCGTAGCAGATCGGCGATTCCGAGGGAGGAGAATCGCTTCGCGTGGCGCACCTCCAGGTGACGAGGGCCTTGGCCCGAGGCAGGCCCGCACGATCCGCAGAGGTGCGGTCGCCACCGGCCCTCGTCTGTGCCTGAGAGGATCATAAGGGAGCATCGAGCAATGATGGGAACGGTAGTCAGGGGTTGCCCGCTCCGCGGAGCGTGCCTGCTGGTATGCTTGCCTCTTGGCCTCCCCAGCCACGCTGCAAGCGCCGACGCCGCCGGTGAGACGGCTCGCGCTGTGAACGACTTCCCCAACCATCACATCCACAACTTCGGCACCAGCGCCAAGAACACCGCTCAGCACGAGCACGCCCTGGCGATGGGCTACCGCCTGGTGGTCAGCGCCAAGCCCGACGACCCGAAGTACGCCGCCCTCAAAGTGATAGGCCTGTCGAACGCCCACGTCTGCCCGGTGCGCATCTACAGGGAGAAGGCCACCGGCGAGACCTACATCTCCTATCATAGCTGGGGTCAGAACCCGCCCGGCCACAGCGCCTTCGCGACGCTACAGGGGTTCAGCAGAAAGGTGTCGAAGAGGTATCCGATCGCTGCCGAGGACCTGGAGCTGCTCAAGGGCTACGGCGCGGCCAAGCTCGACATCGGCGATTTGACGGTCGCGAACGCGACCTACGACGAGCTGAGCAGGCGCTTCTACACCTCCTGGCACATCGAATCGCGCGACTGGCAGGGCTTCAACATCCTGATGAACTGGATCAACAAGCGGGTGGTCCACAACTGCGTACAGGTGGGAATGGAGTACTTCCCGTGGTCGCGCTACCAGGCGCTGTTCATCGATTCGCTGGGCGGCAGCGTCAGGAATGTCCGGGTGACGAACGCCGACTACTTCCCGGGCGGGACCTATGCCACTCGGGGCGAGGGCAGTCTCGCGTGCCTGTCGGCCATCATCGCCTTCGCCCGCGACCCGGAGAAGACGGGCCAGCCCGAGCCCTACCTCCTCTTCACCAACATCTACGACCCGCTGGGGAAGACCAACCGGAAGCTGGGCGCCCTGAAGTGGTACGGCCAGGACATCCTGCGCTTCGATCACTATTACTTCGAGAAGGGCGGGGTGGGAACCCAGGCGGCCAACGGCGTCGTGCCGGGCACGACGGAACCCGCATACGTGGACTTCGGCGAGGATGCGCTGCCGGATTCGTACCTCCCGGCCCGGCTCGTGGCGTTTGACGACGTGTACGGCTGGAGCCGGAAGCGCGAGTTCCTCGACGACTTCGACCACGCCGCCTTCTTCGAGCAGCATCTCGATGCGTGCGTGACGGCGGCGATGCAGGGATCGTGGTTCGGCTGGTACGGTGAGGACAACATCACCAGGAAGGACGCGGCCGGGAAGTACATCTACACCAACGCGCTGCAACTGCTGCGGGCCCTGCCCAACTGGGACAACATGGCGGGCGTTCCGGTTCCCGCCTTCGAGGACTACAAGGACACCGATGAGCGCAAGTGGGACGGAAGTGCTTACAGCAGCCCGAACAGCTACGTCTCCCGCGATGCCGTCTACTCGAGGAACCCTGACAGCGGCGAACTCTACGTCGTGTTCACGAGCGCCGAGGGTGTCGTCCGGCTCAGGCCCGGCGAGAAGGCCGTCGCCGCGTTCTTCGTCAATGACTGGTTCGTGAAGACCGATGAGTCCGCGATGGACTCGCTGCGCTTTGACGCGGCGGCGGGGACGCTGACGCTGACCGATCCGTCGAGGCTGGGCCAGGGCATCCGCGTGACGCTGGCGCCAGCCCGCGAGGGAGCCGACTGATCCCTGCCCGGAAAGGACACCCAGATGATAATTGACAAGCTCGAGAACGCCGACCGTTACGCTCCCCTGCAACCTGGCTTCACCGCCGCGTTCCATCTGCTCAGGGACTCCATTGAGAGCTTCGCCCAGGCCGAGACCGGAGCGCGCGAGGAGGACGGCCCCCGCCTGACCGTGAACGTGATCCGGGCTCCCGCGCGCACCCCGGATCAGGTCAGGCTGGAGGCTCACCGCGAGCACATTGACATTCAGTACCTCGTAGCCGGCGATGAGTCGTTCGGGTGGAAGCTCACCTCGGAGTGCGTGGCGCCCGAGGGCGAGTACGACGAGGAGAAGGACGTCATCAAGTTCGCGGATGAGCCGGAGGCATGGTTCCCGCTCACTCCCGGGACCTTCGTGGTGTTCTTCCCCGAGGACGCTCATGGTCCGATGCGCGGCGAAGGTCAGCTCGAGAAGCTCGTGGTCAAAGTGGCGATCGAGTGGGACCAGAACGCATAGCGTCCTCGAGCGGAGGGCGCAGAGCCCGTGTCATAACCGCCGGTAGCGCGGGCTTCCGGCCCGCCGATGCCGTTCGCGCGGGGTACGAAACAGCTCTTGGTCCTGTGCGGCAGGGCGTGAACCGAACCGTCGCCGTGGCGCGGGAGGATGCAGATGATGCTGCGAGCCTGCTGCTTTGTGATGATATGCGCGCTTTCCGTCCTGGGAACGCGGAAGTGCCGTGGCGGGCCAGCGGAACAGGCCGACTACTACGTGGGGCCCGATGGGCAGGACACGTGGTCGGGCACGCTGCCTGAGCCTGATGGCGCTGGCAAGGACGGGCCCTTCGCGACCCTGGAACGCGCCCGGGATGCTGTGCGTCAGGCGCGTGGCGGGCAGTCCGAGGCCCGGCCCTTCACCGTGCTCATCCGCGGCGGCGTGTACAGGCTCCGCCGCCCGATCGTCTTCGAGCCGGAGGACTCCGGGACCGCGGACGCCCCCGTCACCTACGCGGCCTATCCTGGCGAGCGGCCGGTATTCAGCGGGGCCCGGGTCATCGGCGGCTGGCAGCAGGGCGAGCGAGAACTCTGGCGGACCGAGATCTCGTCGGTGCACGAGGGGGCGTGGTACTTCCGCCAGCTCTTCGTCAACGGCGAGCGACGCACGCGCGCCCGGCATCCCAATGAGGGCTATCTGCGCACCGCCGGGCCGCTTCCTGGCATCGCCAACCCCCGCGAGGGCAGGCGCGACCGCGACAACCCCGACTACCGCGCCGGCTTCACCTACCGCGAGGGCGACCTGAAGCAGTGGGACAGCCTCGACGAGGTCAACATCTTCATCTATCACTCGTGGACCTGCTCGGTGCACTGGATTGAGGCTCTGGACGAGGATGAGCGCACCGTCCGCTTCACTACGCCCACCGGCTGGCCGGTCGGCTACTGGGAGCGCGAGCAGCGCTA